>WJMR01000014.1 GCA_014727845.1 Ignavibacteriales bacterium | reverse complement strand
GTCGCCGACCCCAGCGCTCGCAATCCGACGACCGACAAACCGAATCGCGCGGCGGCTCCCGACGGAGCGGCTCTTCGCGGGACGACTCCCGACGCGGCGGCGGCGGGCGCAAAGGCGTCTCGTTCAAGAAAGTCAGCATCGTCGTTCCGCTCTATAACGAAGAGGAGTCGATCTCCCCGCTCTCGAAGCAACTTCAAGAGACGATGGGGGATATGGGGCAGGCGTTCGAGGTGATATTTGTGGACGACGGCTCCACCGACCGCTCCCTTCAAGAGATTAAGAACCAATGCCGAGGCAAGCGCAACTTCCGCTACGTCAGCTTCTTCGGCAACTACGGCAAATCCGCCGCGCTACAAGCGGGCTTCCGAGCCGTTACGGGCGACGCCGCGGTTACGATGGACGCCGACTTGCAGGACGATCCGGCCGAGATACCGAACCTCCTCGTCAAGCTCGACGAGGGGTACGACGTCGTTTCGGGGTGGAAGAAGAAGCGTTACGACCCGTTCATCAAGAAGCTCTCCTCGAAGTTCTTCAACTTCGTAACGCGCCTGTTCACCCGCGTTAAGTTGCACGACTTCAACTGCGGGCTCAAGGCGTATCGGCGCGCGGTGATCGACAACGTTACGGTGTACGGCGAGCTTCATCGCTACATCCCGGCGCTCGCCAAGTGGAACGGCTTTCCGCTCATCGCCGAGGCGGTCGTCAAGCATCATCCGCGCAAATACGGCAAAACGAAGTTCGGACCCTCGCGATTCTTCAAGGGCTTCGTGGACTTGCTGACGGCGCTCTTCATCACGCGCTACGTTCGCCGACCGATGCACTTGTTCGGATTTCTCGGCGCGCTCGCGTTCGTCGTCGGCGTCGGGGTTAACGGCTATCTCTCCGTCATCTGGTTCCAAGGCGAGCCGTTGAGCAACCGTCCGCTCCTCTTGTTCGGTATGCTGCTGATGATCGTCGGCGTTCAGTTTTTCACCGTCGGATTGCTCGGCGAGATGTTCGCCAACCAGTTCTTCGCCGAGAAAGAGTATCCCGTAAAGGATAAGAACTTTTAGCCGATGCATTACGACCCGATAAAAGACGTCTTCGCGGCGTTCACGCGCCGCCGACCCTTTTGGCGCGTTCCGCTCTATAAGGCGCTGAACGTGCTGTTCCTCCGCTCGTGGTACGTGCGGCGGGAGCTGCGCGCCGTCCGCCGCGAGTTCGGCGATCGGGAAATCGCGATCTACGACGCGGGTTGCGGCTACGCGCAATACACCCACTTTATGACGAAGAAGCTCAAGCCGTGCCGGATTCACGCCGTTGACGTTAAGCGCGAGTGGATCGACGACGCGCGCGCCTTCTTCGCCGAGCGAGGTATCGACTCCGTCGAGTTCGCCGTCGAGGATTTGCGGAGCGTCGAACACGAGAACCGATTCGACCTCGTTCTCTGCGTGGACGTGATGGAGCACATCGTCGAGGACGTGGACGTGTTGCGCAATTTCTCGCGCGCGCTCAAGCCGGGCGGCGTCGTCGTTATCAACAGCCCCTCGATCTTCGGCGGCAGCGACGTGCACGACGACCACGACGAGTCGTTCATCGGCGAGCACGCCCGCGACGGCTACTCGATAGAAGACCTCGCCGAAAAGAGCGCGCGCGTAGGGCTGGAGAAGGCGCGAGGCAAATACGGCTACGGTTTTTGGGGGGATAAGGCGTGGCGCCTGAGCGTCAAAACGCCGATGCGCCTGCTGAACGTCTCGATGTGGTTCCTCGCGCTTTTACCGCTCTACTATCTCGTCGTCTTCCCGTTCTCGCTCCTCTTTAACGCGTTCGATTATTGGGGCGCCCCGAAGCGAGGCAGCGGCGTCACGTTCGTCGCGCGCAAACCCTCGTAGCTCGGGGGCGGGATGAAGAGATTATGGGACGCGCTCTACGCCGTTAAGCAAGGAATCCTGAAACGCCTCCCGAAGCGCCTTTCCGAAAACGAGACGCTGGTTAAGGTCGCGTTCAATTTCGGGTGGCTCGCCTCGGATCGCTTGACGAAAATGGCGTTCGGGGTGGTGATG
>WJMR01000116.1 GCA_014727845.1 Ignavibacteriales bacterium | reverse complement strand
GTTCTCGACGTCGCTCACGTGCGTGGACGGCTACCCCCGTTCGATGGCCGCGTGCTCGTACCTTCTTTGGCGAACGCCCGCGACAAAGCGGCGCGACGTCCGCGTTCGGTGGATACTCTTCGTCAACGCGACGGCGCTCGTGATTGTCTTCTTCTTCAAGAACGACTTGCTGGCGATGCTCGATTTGGCGATGATTCTCGCCTTCGTCGCCACGCCCGTTTTCGCCTACCTGAACTACCGGGCGATGACGAGCGAGGATGCGGCGAAAACCTCGCCCCTTTCGACGGGGATGAAAATCTATAGTTGGGCGGGAATCGTCTATTTCCTCGGATTCCTCGCGCTCTTCTTTTACTGGTTCATTTTCGTCGGCTCGGTATGATCGATTTCCTCCACCGCATCGATCTCGCGATCTTCTACTTCTTCAACCACACCCTCTCGTCGGGCGCGTTGGATAAGTTCTTCACGCACATCACCGAAGTAAAGAGTTGGACGATCGCGTATATAATATTAATTGGAATTCTTCTGACGAAGGGCGGGCGGCGCGGACGGATCGCCGTCGTCGGCATAGCGCTCCTGATCGCCGTCGTCGATATGACGGGACACCGAATTCTTAAGGAAATCTTCGAGCGCGCGAGACCCTGCAACGCCTTGCCCGACGTTCTCACGCCGGCCGGCGCTCGCGGCACGTTCTCTTTCCCCTCCAACCACGCGCTGAACAACTTCGCCGCGGCGACGTATTTTTACCTCCTATATCCGAACTTGAAGTGGGCGTTGTTTATCTCGGCGGCGTTGGTCGCGCTCTCGCGGGTGTATCTCGGTTTGCACTATCCGTCGGATATTATCGCGGGCGCGGCGATTGGGAGCGCGTTTGGTTACGGGTTTGCATGGGCGCATCGTCGGCTCGAGCGGACGTTGGACGAGCGGCGCAACGACGCGTGAGTTTGGCTTTGGACGAGCGGCGCGACGACGCGTGAATTTGGGCGTTTCCCCGCGTTTTCCTTAATTTAGTTAGTTTACGATATTTGAACCGACGGCGCGGCGGGGCAATCCGCGCGTTTTTTCAGGGCAACGAACGAAGCGAGTATGGCGAAGAAGAAATCCACGAAAAAGCCGACGAGCAAACCGAGCGTCGAGAAACAACGCGAGAAGAACGACGAGTTCTCGATCGAGCGACACCTTCCTCGAAAATACCACATCCCCGTCGCAATCGCGGTAACGCTCGTCCTCTTTCTGATATTCTATTCGCCGCTCTATTTCGGCGGCGAGACGTTCGGCTCGGGCGACATCGTCGCGGCGAAGTCGATGCAAACTTACATCCAAGCCGAGCGGGACGGTTACACGCTCTGGAATCCGTACCTCTTTTGCGGTATGCCGACTTACCAGACCGCCTCGGCGTTCAAATGGTTCAGCGTGTTCGAGGTCGGGGTGTACGGCGTCGTCAACGCGTTCGGATGGTTCTTCGAGATCGAATACGCGAGGTGGACGCTTCGACTGATCGTCTTGGCGCTCGGCGGGTTTTTCCTCTCGCGCCGATATACCAAGAACGTCGCGATCAATCTCTTCGTCGGATTGGGGATGGCGTTCTCGACGGGAATCGTCGTGTTCCTCCTGATCGGGCATGTCACCAAACTGACGTCGCTATGTTTGTTCCCGTTCATCTTCCTGATATTGTTGCGCTTTCAGGAACGTTTCCGATTGCTCGACGTCGCGTGGTTGGCGATCATCCTACAGATATTCATTCAAGGATGGCACGTTCAGATCATTTTCTACACGGCGTTCGCGGCGGGCATTTTTTATCTCGTTTATATGATCGACTCGCTTCGTCGGAAAGATCGCGAGGCGACGACGCGTTTGGCGAAATCGATCGGGGGCGTCTTGGCGGCGACGGCGCTCGCCTCGCTCATGACGCTCGACAACTTCACCCAAACGCTCGACTATATGCCCTACTCGACGCGCGGCGGGGAAAGCGTTATCGAGAAGGAGGCGACGAACGTCGATCCCGAACGGCAAGAAAGCGAATACTACGAATACCACACCAATTGGTCCTTCTCCGTCGGCGAGATCGCCACGTTCGTGATCCCCTCCTACTACGGCTTCGGCAACGTAACCTACGACGGACCGCTCGCCCAAGGACGCGAGGTGACCGTCCCGACCTACTTTGGCCAGATGGCGTTCGTTGACGTGCCGATGTATATGGGCGTCGTCGTTTTCGCCTTGGCGATCTTCGGCGCCGTCACGCAGTGGCGTCGTCATCTTTTCGCGCGCTTCCTCGCGATACTTTCGATCGTCGCGTTGTTGATCTCCTTCGGTAGGAATTTCCCGATTCTCTTCGACCCGATGTTCTACCTCTTTCCATACTTTGATAAGTTCCGCGTTCCCTCGATGATTCTCGTTCTCGTGCAAGTGAGCGCGCCGCTCTTGGCGGGTTTCGGAATTATGCGGCTGCTCGAGTTGCGAGGCGAGCGGAGCGAGAAGATCGAGAAAGCGCTGCGATACTTCGCCTACGGATTCGCCGTTATGTTCGGATTGGCGCTTCTGCTACAAGGATACCTTCACGATTGGTTCGTCGGTCGTCTCCAAGCGTCGGAAAAAGGCGCGCGACTCGGACAGATCCACGACTTCATCGCCGGAATGTTCGCCGTCGATACGATCGTCGCGATGGGTCTGCTCGCCGCGGTCTTCTGGCTCGCGAAGATGTTCACGGAACGAAAGCTCGGCGCCGACCTGTTGGCGATCGCCGTCCTTTGCCTTTCGATGTTCGACCTTCTACGGATCGACGCCCGCGCCGCCGACGCCGCCTACGAGGAATACACCGACGCGAGCGGAATATTCGAACCGCCGCCGGCGTACATAACCGCGCTAAAGAACGCGAACATCGAGGAGCCGTATCGCATACTCAGCGTTAAAAGCGGCGGATACGGCAACGTGCAACGCAATCAGAATTTCCACGCGTATTACCTCGTCGAAGATCTCTACGGCTACTCGGGCATTAAGCCGAGGACGTATCAAGACCTGATGGACGTGGTCGGATCGCCCGCCAACCCCACGCTTTGGCGGATGCTCAACACGCGGTTCGTCGTCGCCGACGCCAACCAACAATTTCCGCCCGAGATGGATTTCATGCGACCCTTCGAGCGGACGGAAGCGTCGGTTATCTACGAGAATCTCGACGCGTTGCCGCGCGCCTATTTCGTCGATAGCGTCGCGCAAGCCCCGGCGATCGAGATACTCCAAAAGATACGCGACAACGCGTTTGACCCGAAACGCGTCGCTTATCCGGAAGACGAGAGCGTCGCCGTCGAGGCGCCCGACTCGACCGCCTCGGTCGAGATCCTCTCCTATAAAGACGAGCGGATCGAAATGAAGGCGCGCGCGAGCGGAACCCATTTGCTTTTCGTCGGCGATACGTATCTACCCTACGGTTGGCGCGCGTATATCGACGGCGAGGAGACGGATATACTTCGCGTTAATCACGGTTTCCGAGGCGTGGTCGTGCCCGAGGGAGAACATGAGATCGTGATGGAATTCGCCCCGACGAGCTTCTACGTTTCGCGCACGGTTATGCTGACGACCGCGGGAATCACGCTCGCGATGCTGGCGGTCGGCTACCTGAGCGAGATCCGCCGACGTCGCCGAAAGGATACGGCCGAAGCGCCCGCCGATTAATCTTACTGTAGCCCCTTTCTTGTGCCCGGCGTTTCTGATAAAGGACGTCGGGCTTTCAAGTATCCTGCCAAAAAATACCGCGAATAATTTTCGCGCTTGGCGCATATTTTTCGCGGTGTCGTGGGTGAAAAGTGCGAAAATGGCTTGTTTCGCGATAGGCACGGTAGTTGAACCATATTACTAAAAAAGGGGTGGGAGTATGAACGTCATAGGGAAGATCGGGAGGGGATTTACTTGGGCGCTCGTTCCGCTCAAGTTTGGGTTATTTGGTTTTGCGGGATTTTTCGCGACGATCGTCGCGGTGAAGGCGGCGTCGGCGTTGGTTTACGGCGACGCGTTTACGACGACGATCGACGACGCTTGGATGGCGTTGTATGGATTCGCGCTGGCGGCGATCGCCGGAGCGACCCGCGAAGCGGCGCGCAAACTCGAAACAAGTACCGAGCGGCGCGTCGGCGAACGATCCGAGAGAAGGTATTCGCGAGACGTCGCGCGCGACCTGCCGCGACGAAAGGGGAATCCGCTCGTAAAGAAACGCGCGAGCGTTCGGTAAACGGTTTCGGTTATGCTCGCCGACGATTTGGCGTCGATCGGCGAAAAGAGAGAGCTTACCTTACCCCGCACGTCCGACGCCGTCGGAGCGAGCGCTCCGACGGTCCCTCGGGCTCGGCTATTCGACCGCGGGTTCTAAATAACGGACGACGCCGTTGTTAGCGTCGAGCGACGCGCGAACGCCGAAGGGAATCGTGTGCGTCTTATCGACGTGACCGTGCGGAAAGCCGCGAACGACCGGTTTGTCGAGCGATCCGAGGTAGCGGTCGAAGACTTGCTCGAGCGTGAGCGTCTCGGCGCCCGGCTCGTCGTCGCATCCCGTGAACTCCCCGAGTAGCACGCCCGCCGCCTTCTTTAGCATGCCCGAGATCGCCATCTGATTGAGCATTCGATCGACGCGATACTGCGGCTCGCCGACTTCCTCCAACCAAAGGATCGCGCCCCTCGGATCCGGCATATACGGGCTGCCCGCCAACGCGGCGACGAGCGCGAGGTTGCCGCCCATCAGCGCGCCCTCGGCTTTACCTTTCACGAGAGGCGCGAGCTTCGTTCCTGCGGGCATGGGAACGGCGCCGGGCTTCTTGGCGGAGGAGACCGTCCGCCAGAAGTTCTCTTCGGCGTAGGGATCGACGTCTTTCCAGAAATCCACCGCCGCCATCGGTCCCGCGAACGTCACGAGCTTCGCCTTCCGCAAGAACGCCAGCGAGAGCGCCGTAATGTCGCTGTATCCGACGAAGATTTTGGGATTGCGTTTGATCAATCGGTAGTCGATCCGCTCGAGCAAGCGCGGCGTTCCGTAGCCGCCCCGGACGCACATCACCATCGACGTCTCGGCGTCCTCGAAGGCGGCGTGCAGATCGGCGAGTCGTTCGTCGTCCGTCGCGGCAAGGTAGCCGTATCCCTTCCCGACGCCCGCGCCGATCTTAACGCGGTAGCCGAGCCCCTCGAAATAGCGGACGCTCTTCTCGATGCGGGACATGTCTTTCGGATTCGAGGCGGGTGCGATTAAGGAAACGACGTCCCCCTTGCGGATTTTCTTCGGTTTGATTAACTCCATGATCTCCCTTTATTCGACGATAGAAACGAGGAATATTTATTTTTTGCGCGGACGCTCGCGCACGTTGTGGTATTGCCGAATATACGATAAATTAAAAGGTTGAAAAAACCGACAGCGTTGGCTCACCCGGAAACGACGAACGAATGACAAAACGGACAAAGATACTCTTCATCGGCGGTTCATTGAACCAGACCTCGATGATGCATAAAATATCACGCTATTTCGACGACTGCGACCGCCGCTTCAGCCCCTACTACGGCGACGGGATCTACGCGTGGGGCGCGCGGAACGGCTTGCTGAATTGGACGGTGCTCGGCGGCGAGTTCGTCCGGCAGACGTGCGGTTATATGAAGGAGCACGGGCTTACGATCGATCGCCGCGGCGCGGAGGGCGACTACGATCTCGTCTTCACGGGCAGCGATCTGCTGATGCAGAAGAACATCCTCGATAAGCGCATCGTGTTGGTG
>WJMR01000115.1 GCA_014727845.1 Ignavibacteriales bacterium | reverse complement strand
CGCTTCGGTAGCGGGCGGGCGGAATTTTCCGTAAAAAATCCGTACGTTTTAAGTTTTGACGATTTTACTTACTCACACGACGCGCGGTAAACCGTATCCGCGCCGATTCTATATGAAGATAGTCATCGCCGGCATGGGGGGTATCGGCGCGCAATTGGCGAAGCAGCTTTCCGCCGAGGAGCACGACATCGTGGCGATCGACCGCGACGAGAAGGCGCTGGATTACGTCGAGGCGTTGAGCGATTTGCTGGCGCTCGAGGGGGACGCGGCGAGCGGCGAGACGTTGACGCGCGCGGGCGCGGCGGAGGCGGATTTGTTTCTCGCGGTCACCAACTCGCAGCCCGTGAACGTGACGGCGGCGATCTTCGCCAAGCAGCTCGGGGCGAAACGGACGTTGGCGCGGGTGAGCGACGAAGAGTTCGTCTCCAACGAGTGCGATCTGGACCTCGTCAAGCTCGGCGTCGATCACGTGATTTATCCCGAGGAGTTGACGGCGCTCGAGACGGTCAAGCTGATCCGACGCACGGCGGCGACCGACGTGGTGGAGTTCGAGGACGGGAAGCTGGCGCTCTCCGGCATTCGGCTGGATCCCGCGGCGCCGATCGTCGGGATGACGCTCGAGGAGGCGGCGGCGGAGTTCGGCGGCGAGCGCTTTCGGGTCGTCGCGGCGCATCGCGGGTTCGAGACGTTCGTGCCGGGAGGCGGCTTTCGCTTCGCCAAGAACGATCAGATATTCGTCTTCACCGCGCCCGAGGGAATCGACGCGACGACGAAACTCGCGGGCGGCTCGCGGAAGAAATTCGACGACGTGATGATACTCGGCGGCGGCAAAGTCGGGGGATTGGCGGCGCGGATGCTCGAGGAGGAGCTGAACGTTAAGCTGATCGAATCCAACCCGAAGCGGAGCGAGCGGCTCGCCGAGAAACTCTCGAAAACCCTCGTCATTCAAGGCGACGGGCGGGACATCGACTTGTTGGCGCAAGAAGGGATCGTCGATATGGACGCGTTCGTCGCCGTCACCGAGGATTCCGAGACGAACATCATCACCTGCCTGATGGCGAAGCATTTGAACGTGAAGAAGGCGGTGGCGCTGGTCGATAACGTCGATTACATTCCGTTGACGCAGACGATCGGGTTGGACGCGCTGATCAATAAGAAGCTGATCGCGGCGAACAACATCCGCCGGTGGGTGCGGAAGAAGGAGTACGTCGCCTCCTCGAAAATTTACGGCATCGACGCGGAGGTGATCGAGTACGAGTGCCAACCGAACGCGCCGATTACGAAGGGGACGTTGCGCGACGTGAAGTTTCCGCAGGACGCGATCGTCGGCGGGGTGATCCGCGACGGCGCCGGGGAGGTGGCGACGGGCGCGACGCACGTGCGCGAGGGAGATCGCGTGGTCGTCTTCGCGTTGCCGAACGCGGTGCAAAAGGCGGCGAAGTTTTTTAGGTAACCGATGCTTAATCTCCGAAGCGTTTTCTATATCGTCGGATTTCTGCTCGTCGTCGAGGGCGCGTTTCTGCTCACTTCGTTGGGGTTTTCGTTATACTACGACGACGGCGCGTGGCGCGTGATTCTCTTCTCGGGTTTGGGAGCCGCGGCGTTCGGCGGAGCGGTTATGCTCTTAAGCCGCGGAGAGACGACCGAGAACTTGCGCGCGCGCGACGGCTATCTGATCGTAACGATCGGGTGGCTGGCGCTTTCGGCGGTCGGCGCCATCCCCTTCGTCGTTCACGGCGCCATTCCGAGCTACACCGACGCGTTCTTCGAGACGATCTCCGGCTTTACGACGACGGGCGCGTCGATAATGAACGACATCGAGTCGGCGCCGGCGGGGTTGCTCTATTGGCGGAGCTTGACGCAGTGGATGGGGGGGATGGGGATCATCGTCCTCTCGTTGGCTATCCTCCCTCTGTTGGGCATCGGGGGGATGCAGCTGTTCGTCGCCGAGATGCCGGGACCCACGAAGGACAAGGTGCATCCGCGCGTGAAGGAGACGGCGAAGCGCCTCTGGGGCATCTACGCCGCGCTGACGGCGATCGAAACGGCGCTCCTCTACGCGGGCGGGATGAGCTTCTTCGACGCGATCAACCACGCGTTCACGACGATGGCGACGGGCGGGTTCTCCCCGAAGCAGGCGAGCGTGGCGGCGTACGACTCGCCGTTCATCCACTATGTGATCGTCGTGTTTATGTTTTTGGCGGGCGTTAATTTTACGATACACTATCGCGCGCTCAAGGGGCGGTTCGGGGAGGCGGCGAAGAACGAGGAGTTCCGGACGTACGCGGCGGTTCTCGGCGTCGCGACGCTCGGGGTGACGGCGGCGATCCTCCACTATATGGATCTCGGCGTGGAGGAGTCGTTCCGGACGGCGCTGTTCCAAGTCGTCTCGATGACGACGACGACGGGTTACGTAACCGCCGACTACGAGCTGTTCGCGCCGTTCGCGCCGCTGTTGTTTTTTCTGCTGCTGTTTGTCGGCGGCAGCGCCGGCTCCACGGGGGGCGGCGTGAAGATATCGCGCCACATCCTGCTGTTCAAGAACGGCTTGGCGGAGTTCAAGCGCTTGACGCATCCTCGGGCGGTGATTCCCGTTCGGTTCAACGGCGAGGCGGTCGGGCAAGACGTGATGCGCAACGTGACGGCGTTCTTCCTGATCTATCTGTTCCTGTTCGTCGTCGGCGCGTTCGCGTTGGCGCTAACGGGGTTGGATTTCATGACGGCGATGGGCGCCTCGGCGACGTGTTTGGGCAACGTGGGTCCGGGCGTCGGCGGCGTGGGACCGGTGAGCAACTTCGCCGCCGTCTCGGACGCGGGCAAGTGGCTGCTCTCGGCGCTGATGCTGCTCGGCAGGTTGGAGCTGTTCACGGCGCTGGTGATCGTCTCGAGCGCGTTCTGGCGCCGGTAAGGTGTGATCAATGTGGTTTGATAAAAGCGGACGCTTGCGTAACTTCCGAAGTTTGTGGCGAGGCGATTCTCGGAGAGTGGGCAAAGTTGAAGGCGATTAGTACTATCGAGGAATCCGAATGATGAAGCGGTTTGTGCTGAGAACGCTGTTGGCGGCGCTAACACCGGTGTTAGTGATAGTGGTCTCGTTTGTTGTTTTCGATCCTTTCAAGATATTCTATGACTATGATGAATACTCCCCGTATTACTTTGCCGTAAGTCGCTCTCTTATCTCGACAAAAACATTCGATAAGAACTATGAGAAAGAACGGTTTGACTCATTTATTTTTGGTGATTCGAGAGTGGTTGGATTTCAAACCGATTATTGGAAGAAGTATTTACCGGAGGGCGCCTCTCCGTTTGTTTTTATGAGCGCGGGTGAATCACTCTACGGAATGTGGCTGAAAGTTAAGTATGTTGATGAGAAGGGACTGAAAATCAAAAACGCGATCCTGCTTATTTCCGATACGATACTTAAGTG
>WJMR01000114.1 GCA_014727845.1 Ignavibacteriales bacterium | reverse complement strand
GCGTGGCGCTGGTGATGCCCGAGAAAACCTCCGCCGAGCTGGCGGTGCTTAAAATAACCGACGCCTACGACCGCACCAACATCAAACGCCGCCTCTTCGACGACCTCGAGGAGGCGCGCGAGTGGCTCCGATACGGCGGCGGCGAATAGTTGGCGCCTATAAAACAGATCGACTCTTCCCTCCGAGCGCTTGTGATCCACGTCAATTGCGCGACAATCGAAATTAGGTTATATTGTTATCGTTCGCCGGCATAATTAAGGCGAACCGTTAACCTTAACAACAGGGGAGGACCCTATACTATGAAGACCAAACTTTTTCTGCCGTTAATCGTAGCCATTTCGATGGGCTTATTCTTTGCATGCGACACCACCGATTCCGACGACACGGACGACGGCAACGGCGGCGGCGCCGCCGAAACCGTCAACTCGATCAGTGGAACCATCGAAGATTGGGACGGCTCGACCGATAAGACCGTCGAATTGGTCGCGGTCAACTACATGACCCGAGAGCGAATGTCGATCGCTTCCGCCGCAATCGCCGCCAACGGCTCCTTTACGTTATCCAGCATTCCCACGCCTTCCGCCGATTATCTTATGAAAATGGATCTCACCGCGAATTTGGACAGTGGTTGCGAGGGCGAATTCACGTTATCCGACACCACTATTCTATTTGGTATGACGGAGCTTCGTACGGCGACCGACGGAGAATTGGGCGGCTGGATTACCGCCGCGTCCAACCACCCCGATTCCATCGACCAAGAAGGCGACTTCGAAATATCGTATCAATACTCAAACAAAGCCGGTTCGGCGACAGGGTATATTCTCTGCGACAAGAGTTTTGGCACGTACACCAAATACGAACGCGAGGAAATCAACATTTCCGTTTCGCAAGGGTGGAATAAGATCGTCATGAAACTGACCTCTAAGAATGTGAACAACACCGACATCACAACTATTGGGGGAGCGGTTCCGGATTCGCCGCCGCTGAAGTTCTACTATGAAGCTAACACGCCGTAAACGCGAATTAAGGATTTCTAAAACCGAAGCGACAAACGATCGTTAGTATCTTCATTGCGGTCGGTCAATCGCGATTAGTAAAAAAGGGCGTAGAATTCTACGCCCTTTCTTAGTTTACGTATAAATGATAAGACTATGCGCGCATCGCGAGATTGTCCTCGCCCGCAATGAAAGTGTTCTGGTACAGCTACAGCGGACCCAAACCGCAAGCGCCGGCGAGCCCGTTCTAAGCGAACGCACATAGTTCGTTATTTAAGCACGGGAGCCCCCCGCGCTTTTTTTATGCCGTCGGTTTGTGCGCGGCGTCAATTGCCGTCGGCGCGGAGTTTGTTATCTTTCCTGAAGCGGCGAACGCCGCGCTATGGGGGACGAACATATCGTCAAAAACAATGGAGCGTATTATGCGCGCTAAGCTAATCTTTATCGTCCCTGCGGCGATTATGGCGCCGTGGTTTTGGGGCTGCGACACGACCGAATCGGACGACGACCCGAACGCCGCGTCCTTCGAGATTTCGGGCGTTATCGTCAACTACGACGGCTCGACGGCGCGGGAGATCCGAGCCACGCCGAGGCAATCCGGCGACGACGTTCTCGCCTCCTCCCCCGTCGCCGCGGACGGCTCGTTCGATCTCGGCGAGATACCCGCGCCGCCGGCGATGTATCTCGAGAGCGAAAACCCCAACGACGGACCCTCCCAATGCGTCGGCGCCGTCGTCCTTTCCGACACAACCGTCCTCAAGGCCTCTATAACGTTTCGGATATACGAGGCGGACGCGCAAGTCGGCGTCGCCTATGCGGCGACTTTCGGACCCGCCGACTCCCCGACCTCGACCGACTACACCGTCGGATTCAACTACTACGACAAACCGCTCGAGGCGACGGGCTACGTCGAGTGCGACTACTCCAACCTCCCCGAGGACACCAACATCGTCCGGACGAATTACAACATCCACGTCGAGGCGGGCTGGAACAAGACGACGAGACGCTATATCTCGCTCGGTCCGGACGGTTCGATGACGATGGAGTATAGCGCGCTCCAACCCGAGCCCGCCGCGCGCGAGTTCTATTGGTATTAGACGAAGCCGTCGGCGACGCTACGCGCGAGCGACTCCGAACGTTCTCGGCAAAGTTTGTTATCTTTGCGGATGCGGCGACGATACGCCGCGATAAAGAGAACGAGGCAATCGACACTCAAATTGGGAGGTGGTATGCGCGTACTGTCATCGCTCGTCGCCGTCTCGGCGTTGTGGATCGCGGGTTGCGACACGACCGAATCGGACGACGCCGCGACGGGAACGACGCTCGCAATCTCGGGCGTCATCGTCAATCACGACGGCTCGACGGCGCGGGAAATCCGGGCGACGCCGCGACAATACGCCGACGAAACGTACGCCGTCGCCGCCGTCGCCGCCGACGGATCGTTCAATCTCGGCGGCGTTACAACGCCTTCGGACCTCCTCCCGACCGACTACGATCCGAACGACGTTTCGCCGTCGTGCGTCGGCGCGGTCGTCCTCTCCGACTCGACCGTCCGCTCGACGACGCTGGTGTTGCGGCTTTTCGAGGGCGGATCGGAAATCGGCGACGTTCGCGCCGCCACGTTCGCGCCCGAGCAAACGCCGACGCCGACCGACTACGTCGTCGAGTTCGAGTATTTCGACAAACCGTTCGAGGCGACGGGCTACGTCGAGTGCGACTACTCCCGGCTCCCCGAGGATACGAGCGTCGTGCGCACAAACTACGACCTCCAAATTTCCGCGGGCTGGAATAAGATCGCGCGGCGCTTCGTTTCCTTCGGACCCGACGCATCGAGAACGACGGAGCTGTTCACGCCCGATCCCCCGCCCGACGCGAACGAATTTTATTGGATGCCGTACGACGTCCGGTAGCCGAGCGACGAGACGCGGAGACCGCCGGTAAGGAGACGGACGCGGGTCCCGTTGTGTTTCTATCGAATCTTAACTATTATTTACGGTTGCGGCGGATACGACGCCGCGCGCCTCGGCGGCGTTCGCAACTTTTTTTCCGCCGTTCGCGTTATAGAGAAGGACTTCATAAACTATAGAGTAGAAAGAGGACATGATGCGGAAATTCACTGTTATCTTCGCGGCTTTTTTCATCGGCGCGCTGGCGCTTACGGCGTGCGACTCGGACGACGGCGGCGACTCGCCGACCGACGGTAACGGCGACGGCGACGGCGCGACCGTCACCTCGACGAGCGGCGCCATCGTCGGGCACGACGCCGCCAACCATCACTCGGTCGTGGCGCGCGTGAGCGACTTTTTTACCGCGCCCTTCGTCGTCGATTCCGCGGCGATCGGCTCGGGCGGAACTTTTACGCTCGATCTCGCGGCGACGCCCCCCGCCGACTACCTCGACACGCTCGAGCTTAACCTGATCGAGGATTTCTTCGCCGGCGACTCGATTCAAGTCGGATGCTCCGGCGAGTTCACGATTTCCGACGAGGGCGCGCAAACTGCCTTCCTCGGCATCTACGCCGTCGGCGACGACCCCGACTCCGCCTCGACGCTCTACCAAGCCACCGCCCCCGTTCCGGAGGACTTGAACAACCTGCTCAACTACGTCAAGGAAACGCTCGTATTCTATGTGTATGTCGATCGCGCCACGACGGTCGCGGGCTCGCAAACCTGCTCGGTCTCGATCGAGGAAATGAACCTCTCGGTCACCGTAACCGCCGACGCCTCGATGAACGAGGGGTGGAACCAACTCGCCCTCAAGTTCGAGTCGTTCAACATCCTCTCCGGATCGATCTCCATCAGCGCGACGAGCGAGATACCGAGCAATCTGAACTGGTATGTTGAATAGGCGTTAATTAGCCCATTATCATTTTAATCTTAAAACGAAAGTTGTATGAAGTATAGAGAACTATCGAACACGGGAATAAAATTTTCGGAAATCAGTCTCGGCTGTTGGACGCTCGGCGGCTTGAATTGGGTCGAAGGCGTCCCGAACGGCTGGGCGGACGTTGACGAGAAGGAGATCGTCGAGGCGGTCGAGTACGCGCTCGAGAGCGGCGTGAATCACTTTGACAACGCCGACGTGTACGGCAACGGACGAGCCGAGCGGATGCTGGCGCGCGTCTTGGGCGCGCGGATCAACGACGTCGTCGTGGCGACGAAGGTCGGATGGTTTCCCGGCACCGCCGAGCACGCGTTTCATCCGTTCCATATTCGCCGGCAGTGCGAGCAGTCGCTCATTAACCTGAAGCGCGACTATATCGATCTCTACTACTTCCACCACGCCAACTTCGGCGAGAACGACGAGTACCTCGACGACGCGGTCGCCGAGATGAACAAGCTGAAGGACGAGGGGAAGATCCGCGCCATCGGGCAATCCGCCTATTCGCACGAGGATTTCGTAAAGCTCGTTCCCAAAGTAAAACCCGACGCGCTCCAAAGCTGGGCGAGCGCCTTGGACGATCGCTTCCTCGACGAGAACAACCCGACGGGCAAGCTGCTCAGGGAAAACAACATCGGGTTCTTCGCGTTCCGTCCCGTCGAGAAGGGGCTGCTGCTTCATAAGTATAAAGCCGCCAATCCCCCGACGTTCGAGGACGGCGACCACCGGAAGAACAATAAGTGGTTCACGAAAGAATCGTTGGAGAAGCTCGAAGCGAAGCTGGCGAAAGCCGAGGAGCGATTCGGCGACTCGACCGAGGACTTGGTGAGGATGGCGTTGCAATACCTCTTGCACTACGAGACGATTACGGCGGTCATTCCCGGCTTCCGGAATCTCTCGCAAGTGAAGAGCAACTTAACGGCGGCGGATAAGCCGCTGACGGACGAGGACTTCGCGTTCGTCAACGAGTTGTTCGCCGATTGGGAATAGGCGATCGGGCGCGAATCGCCGACCCGCCGCGTCGAGATCACTCGGCGCGTTTTTTTATGCGTCGGGGTTTTACATATTCGGAATTAATCTCGGTCGGATTAGAGCCCTCGCGGCGCGCCGCCGTCGAGTTCCTCCCACGCCAAATCGGCGGCGCCGAGCGCGCCCCCTTCGCCGTCGGTAAACTCGGAGACGACGAGCTCGGTCTTGCCTTTATAGACGTCGAGTAAACTCATCTCGAGGGCGTCTCGCGCGGGTTGGAGGAGGAGATCGCCGGCGCGCGCCAATCCGCCCGCGAGCACGACTATCGCGGGTTGGGTGACGGCTACGACGTTCGCCAACGTTCGCCCCAACACTTCCCCCGTCCTGAAGAACGCCTGCGTCGCGATTGGATCGCCTTGCTCGGCGAGCTTGTCGATCTCGCGTCCCGAAAGATCGTTGAACGAGACGTCGCGCAGGGGCGTCTTGTCGAGGCGTTCGGCGAGCAACTCGAAAATCGTCCGCTTAAACCCTCGCGCCGAGGCGTAGGTCTCGAGACAGCCGCGCGCGCCGCATCCGCACTCGCGCCCGCCGGGAACGGCGATCAGATGTCCCAACTCGCCCGCAAAACCGTCGGAGCCGCGAACGATCTTCCCGTCCGCCACCACGCCGCCGCCGACGCCCGTGCCGAGTGTGAGCGTCACGAAATGGCTATGCCCGCGCGCCGCGCCATGC
>WJMR01000113.1 GCA_014727845.1 Ignavibacteriales bacterium | reverse complement strand
GTGTCCCCCATAAAAACTTGCGCGGGGTAGAAGTTGAACCAGAGAAACCCGAGCGACGCCCCGACCAGCGCGGCGATGAAGACGGTCAACTCGCCCGAGCCGGGTAGGAAACCGATGTTCAGATAGTCCGCATAGATGGCGTTGCCGCTGACGTAGCTCAAAACGGCGAGCGCGAGCATAACCACAAGCGTCAACCCGATGGCGAGACCGTCCAAGCCGTCCGTTAGGTTCACCGCGTTGGAGGTGGCGGTGACGATGAAAATGACGGCGGGAATGTAGAGGTACGAGAAATCAAAATTGAGGTTCTTGAAAAACGGCAACGTCGTCTCGGTGTTGTAGGGAGCGAACTCGGACGAGTAGTAAATCACGGCGCCGACGGTTAAGCCGACGGCGACTTGCCCAAGCACCTTGTACCATCCGTGCAACCCGCCTTTGGCTTTTTTAACGACCTTCATATAGTCGTCGATAAATCCGACGGCGCCGAGCGTAACGGTGGCGAAGAGCGTAAGAATTATGTACGTACTTGTGACGTCCGACCACAACAGAGCGGGAACGACGACGCAGATAAGCACGATCAGCCCGCCCATCGTAGGCGTGCCCGCTTTGCTCAAGTGCGTTTTCGGCGCCTCGACTTTCGCCGCTTCGCCGATCTGCCGTTTGCGCAATTGGTCGAGAACCCACGGACCGACGAAGAACGACAGCATCAACGCGGTGATGGCGCTTATCGCCGACCGAAACGTCAGGAATTGGAAAACGTCAAATCCCGGAGGCGCGTAGAGCTCGTTTAGATAGTTAAAGAGATGATAGAGCATCGCGCCTCCGTTTGAGCGCGGGAACAAATTCTTCCATGCGCATTCCTCGTGATCCTTTCACCAACACGATCGCGCCGCGTAGATCGAGCGCGTCGATCGCGTCGTTCATTTCTTCTCTATTCGCCGCCCACCGAACGCGAGCGTCGTTCGCGGCGTCCGCCAACGTCTTCATATCCTCGCCGAGTACGAGCGCCTCGTCAAAACCCGCGTCGCGCAAGGGCGCGAGCAAATCACGGTGCATCGCCTCGGAGCGCTCGCCCAACTCGAACATATCGCCTACTATCGCGATCCGCCGACGATACCCCTCCATCCTCGCGACGAGCGCGAAAGCGGCGCGCATCGAGCTTGGGTTGGCGTTGTAAGCGTCGTCCACAATCGCGAAGTCCCCGATCCGCTCGACGACGAGGCGACCTTTCGTCGGAGACAGTGTAGCCGCGCCTTCGCGGATATCCTCGAAGCTCATCCCCGCGAGCAGCGCAAACGAGGCGGCGGCGAGGAAGTTCTTCGCGTTGTGTAATCCGAAAACGGGCAACGTCGTCTCGAAGCGTTCGCCTTGATATTCAAGGGCGACGCGCGGCATGCCTTCGGGCGTCAACTCGGCGAGCGTCAGTCGAACGTCCGCGTCCTCGCGTTCTCCGAAGGTTGTCGCGTTCGGCCGCTCTTTCGCTAACGGGGCGAGCCAAGGGTCGTCGAGATTGACGAGCGTCTTCCCGCCCGAGGCGATCGCCGCGTCCAACAACGCGCGCTTCTCTTTCAGAACGCCGCGCTCGTCTTTGAAAAACTCGAGATGCGAGGGACCGACATTGGTGACGAGCGCAAAGTCGGGTTCGGCGACGGCGGCGGTGTGGGCGATCTCGCCGAAGTGATTGGCGCCGTGTTCGAGCACGAGCGCTTCTGTCGTCTCGTCCGCCTCGAAAACGGTGAGCGGCACGCCGATGTGGTTGTTGTTGTTCGCGGCGGTCGCGACGACGTTCCGACGGACGCCGAGTAGCGCGCGCGTCATTTCCTTCACGCTCGTTTTTCCGACGCTCCCCGTGAGAGAAAAGACGTCGGCTTTCATTTTTTTTCTCCGCGCGTTCGCCAACTCGCCGTAGGCCTTCGTCGAGTCCTCCACCAAGGCGACGGGCGCGTCGATTCCCGAAAGCTTCCCCGCGCTCGCTCGCTCGGCGACTATCGCCGTCGCGCCTTTCGCGATCGCGTCCTTCGCGTAGTCGGCGCCGTCGAAGCGCTCGCCGTTAATCGCCACGAACAGATCTCCCGGCTCGATCGTGCGCGAATCGATCGACGCGCGCGGACACGGCGTCCAACGCTCCGCGCCGACGAACTCGACTCCCGCGAGTAGTTCTACGTCCTCTCTCGTTACGGCGATTCTCTCCAAAACCGCGGCGCTCTCTTTCTCAATCACAAATACTTCTCCGCTTCCTCGACGTCGGAGAAATGACGTTTCACTCCGTTAATCTCTTGGTACGTCTCGTGCCCTTTCCCCGCCACCAACACGACGGCGTCGGCGTCGCTTTCTTGGATGGCGCGTTTGATCGCCGCTTCGCGATCCGGCTCTACGACGTGCTCGCCCTCAACTCCGACGAGCATGTCGTCGATAATCGATTGTGGGTTCTCCGTCCTCGGATTGTCGCTTGTAATAACGGCGAGATCGCTATAGCGCGTGGCGACTCCGCACATAATCGGGCGTTTCGTCTTGTCGCGATCGCCGCCGCATCCGACGACGGTTACGATCTTCCTCTTCTTACCCGCGATCTTCCGAAGGTTTCGCAACGCTTGTTCCAAACTGCCGGCGGTGTGCGAGTAATCCACGACGACGATCTTCTCCCCGCGTCGCAACGTCTGGAATCTTCCCGGCGGCGGCTCCGTCGCTTCGATGCCGCGAACGGCGTCTTCGGGATCCACGCCGACGCCGACCGCCGCGGCGAACGCGCCCGCGAAATTGCTCGCGTTGAAATCGCCGATCAGCTTCGAATCAACGCGATAGTTCTTCCCCTCAAACGTAAGCGTGGCGCGGGTTCCCGCGAGATCGCATTCGACGTCGGATATCCACACGTCCGCGTCGGGCGCGGCTCCGTAGCGTATCACGCGCCCCCTTACGCCGCGCGCCATCAGCTCGGCGTATTGGTCGTCCGCGTTCACGACGGCGACGCTCGTTTCCGCCAGACCGTCGAAGAGAAGCTTTTTCGCCTCGGCGTACGCTTCCGGGGTTTTATGAAAGTCGAGGTGGTCGCTCGCAAGATTGGTGAACACCGCCGCGTCGAAATCGAGACCGCGCGTTCGCTCCAACGCCAAGGCGTGCGAGGAGACTTCCATCGCCGCCGCTTCGCAACCGACGTCGCGCATCTCGCGTAATAGTCGATTGACGTCCGTCGCTTCCGGCGTGGTGCGCTCGGCGGGCGTAACTCGATCGCCGACGACGGAGGCGATGGTGCCGATCAATCCGGCGCGCTTGCCCGATTGTTCAAAAATTGATTTCGCGTAATAGACGCTCGTCGTTTTTCCCTTAGTCCCCGTCACCCCTACGAGCGTCATCTCGCGGGAGGGGTCGCCGTAGAACGCGCGCGCCAACTCCGCCAGCGCGACGCGGCTATCTTTCACGACGACGGCGACGAAGTTCTGGCGCTCGGTCATATGCTCGGGGATCGACTCGGGACGATCGACGACGACCGCCGCCGCGCCTTGCGCCACCGCCGACTGAACGAATTGGTGTCCGTCGGTTTGGAAGCCGCGCACCGCCGCGAAGATCGCCCCGGCTTGTACGCGTCTCGAGTCGAGTTCGATCGACGTAATCTCCTTGCCGATCGCGTCGCCGACGACTTGTATCGCGCGCACCTTATTGAGGAGGTCGGTCAATTTCATAAAGTCGCCTCCGCCATCGCGACGTTCTCGCCCTTGAGAACGCACGTCATTCCCGGCGCGATTCGCGATCCCGGTCTGATAGTTTGCGATTTAACCTTGCCCGATCCGACGAGTTCGTAGCGCAGGTTCAGCGCGCTCATTACGGCGACGGCTTCTCGCAACGAGGCGCCGCGCAAATCGGGCATCCGAGACTTATCCGCCGTCTTCGCCGCTATCAAGCTGTCGAGCTTGCAGGACGGGCTCCTCGACGATCCGACGTACGGAACGGCGGAAGCGAACGTTTTTTCAATCTCCTCGCCTTCTCGAAGCGACGGATTACGCAACGCTATCCGCTCGACGACGCCGCGGAAGATCGGGGCGCCGACGTCGCCGCCGTAGTATTTGCCGACGGTCGGCGTGTGGATCATAATCAAAATCACGTATTGCGGATCGTCAATCGGGAACGCGCCGATGAACGAGGCGTTGTATTTGGTTTGGGAGTATTCGCCGTTCACCACTTGCCGCGCCGTACCCGTCTTGCCGCCGACGCGTACGTCGTCCACTCTCGCCTTGGCGCCCGTGCCGTCCTCGACGGCTTGCTCGAGGTAGGAGCGCATCTTTTGGGAAGTCGCCTCGGAGATCACGCGTCGGATCGGCTTCGGCTCGAACCGTTCGACGACGCCGCCGTTCTTATCGAGCGTTTCTCGCACGAGCTGCGGTTGATACAACACGCCTCCGTTGACGACCGCGCAAAACGCCGCCGCGAGTTGCATCGGGGTGACCGCGACGTGGTAACCGTAGGACATCGACATCTTCGTGTAGCGCGACCACTCGGCGGGCTTGGGCAACAATCCCTCCGTCTCGCCCGGTAGCTTTACGTTGGTCATGTTTCCGAATCCAAACGAGCGGATATATTTGAAGAACGTTTCCTCGTCCGCGCGATGCGAAAGTTTGGACATTCCGATGTTGCTCGAGTGCGCGAAGATTTCCTTGACGGTGAGCCACTCGTATCGGTAGGAATCCTGCACGCGGACGTCGTAGTAATGGTAGTCGCCCTCTTCGGTAAAGACGAGCTCGTCGTCGTGGCATAAGCCGAGATCGAGGAGCGTCGCCATCGCGAACGTTTTGAAGGTGGAGCCGGGTTCGTACATATCCGTCACCGCCTTGTTGCGGCGAACGGCGTTGCCAAATTTGTAGTATTGGTTCGGATCGAAGTCTTCGCTGACGGCGAGCGCGAGCGCCTCGCCCGTGTTCGGATTCATCACCACGCCGACGGCGTATTCGCCGCCGCTACGAACCAATCCCGAGTCGAGCTCCGCTTCAAGAGACTCTTGGATATACTTATCGACGGCGAGTACGAGGTCGCCGCCGGGCGTCGCGGGTTTTGTCGCTTCGTCGAGCACGGTGATCATCGAACCGACGGCGTCTCGAAGAATGACGCGCTTGCCGTCCTCGCCCGCGAGAATGTTATCGTAAGATTTCTCGACGCCCGCCACGCCCCGATTTTCCATATCGACGTAGCCGAGCGCGTGCGCGGCGAGCGCGCCATAATGATAGACGCGGGTGGACTCTTCGCGATGGAACAAACCGACGATGTCGAGTCGCTTAAGCGGAAGCGCGCGGAGAGGATCGACGCGACGAGCGACGCACGTAACGCCGCGATTGTTCTCCAGCTTCTCCTCGAACTCTTCGACGGGACGGTCGAGTATCCGCGCGAACTCGGCGGCGATGAGCGAATCGTTGCCGTATTCCCGAGAGAGTCGGCGATCGACGAAGAAGGAGACGTCCGCGCTATTATAGGCGAGAAGCGTCTTATTCCGATCGTAAATCTTTCCGCGCTCGGCGGGCACTATCTCGGTCTTCATTTGTTGCCGTTCGGCTTGGAATCGATATTCGTCGCCTTCGATCAACTGCACAACCGTCAGCTTGATCATCACCGCGACGAACACCGTGAACGTCGCCAGCAACGCGATAAGCGCCCTCGTGTTACTCATGATCCTCTAAGAGTTTTTGCAACGTTCGTAATTCCGTTCGTTCAATCGAAATCGCGCCGACGGCGTCGTTCGGCGCGTGCATGCCGAGCGAGTCGCGGGCGAACGTTTCGATCCGACCTTTGGCGATTAAGTTTTGATAGCGCGCCGTCAACGTCATCCGCACGTTTTCGGCGATTCGATTTTCTTCCGTCAACCGCGCCTTTGTTCGATTGAGTTCGTCGATCTTCAGTTTCAAGCCGACGTAGGCAAAAAGGTAAAACGCCGAGATCGCCAACAGCGCGACGACTCTCACGATCAGCCCTTTGTAACTCCGTTTCACAGGCGCTCCGCCGTTCTGAGTTTGGCGCTACGCGCGCGCGGGTTCTCGCGGACCTCCTTCTCGTCGGGGGCGATCGGTTTACGCTCGACCGGTTTCAGCCGCGCCTTCTTATCGCACCGGCACACGGGGGACTCGGGCGGGCAAACGCAATCGGCGGCTTCGCGCTTAATGAATTCCTTGACGACGCGATCCTCCAACGAGTGGTAGGAAATCACGGCGAGCCGTCCGCCCGGAGCGAGCAGATCGACGGCTTTCTCCAACATAGTCCGTAGCGCCTCGATCTCGTCGTTAACGTAAATTCTGAGCGCTTGAAAAATGCGCGCGAGAGATTTGTTTGCGTGCTTCGCGGGTATCGCCCGCTCGACGACGCTCGCCAATTCAAAACTCGTCTTAAACGATTTTTGTTTCCGACGGGAGACGACGGCGCGGGCGATTCTTCTCGAGGCGCGCTCTTCGCCGTATTGGAAGAACAGGTCGGCGAGGCGGCGTTCGTCGAACCGATTGACGACGTCGGCGGCGGTGGTTCGGAGCGACTTACTCATTCGCATATCGAGGGGTCCGTCGTGCCGATACGAAAAGCCGGCGGCGGGGTCGTCGAGCTGCCGCGAGGAGACGCCGAGATCGGCGAAGACGCCGTCGAAGGAGTCGATCGCCTCGATCTTCGCGGCGACGTCGATCTTGGTAAAGTTGAAATCGTAGAGTTTCACGCGCGCGTCTTCGTTGAACTTCCGTCGGCAATACTCGAACGCCGTTTGATCGGCGTCCAAACCAATTAACGTTGCGGCGGCGTCGAGCCGCTCCAAGAAACGTTCGCTGTGCCCTCCGAATCCGATCGTCGCGTCGATGTAGTTACCCGTAGTACGAACAATCAGCGCGTCCGCGCTCCGCTCAAGCAGAACCGGTCGATGAGGCGAGGTCATCGATCTTGCATTAACTTTTCAGCCATCGCCCCGAACGATTCGGAGTAGTTCTCGATATACGTTTCGTAGATTTTAGGATTCCACACTTCTATCTTGTCGAGCACGCCGAGCAACAACGCCTCGTCGTCTATCTTCGCCCACGAAATCAACGGTTGCGGAATAACGATCCGGTATTGCCCGTCCATTTCCGTTTCGTCGGAGTATTGGCTGATCATACGAAGGAAGCGCGCTTCCTCCTCAACAAACTTGTTTAAGCCGCGCAAGCGCTCCTCGATCTGCGTCCATAGATTCTTTGGATGAAGATCGAAGCACTGGTTGCCGTCCAACGACGGCGTCATGATGAACGTGTTGTGGGCGTCGGGAGAAATATCCTTGCGAAGCTTCGCCGGGATACTCACCCTACCTTTCTTATCCACGCTATGAAGGTGTTTGCCCTTAAACACGCCCTATCTCCGATTTTATTGGGCTTTTGCCCCACAATCTTCCACAACCTGCCATAACATAGTCTTATTTTGGTTTAATGTCAAGTTCTCACTCCACCTTTTTCGTGTTAAGGTTACGCTATGTGGCAATTCCGGGTTTGTCAATTATTTTCGCCATTAAGACGAACATTATAACCAATATATATTTATGCGGTTACGAGGATATATTATATCCTAACTTTAGGCGTTTAGATTTATCATCTTTGTTTTAATCATAATGGTCGGATTTCAATATCAGAAATCCAAGCGGCGCCCACCCCGTACGGAAAGCGAAAGACGCAAGAGTTCCCCTCGGAATCCGACGAGAAACTATCTATTATATATAGGGACGCTCAAGGCGCGGAAACGAGAGGATCGGCGACTCGGTTGCGATAGACGCGCCAAACCGGTAAATTGCTTCTCTAATTACTTCGCGCTCGCTTTCGGGCTCGCGCGACCACGGAGTGGAATATGAAGTATGTGATAGCCGCGCTCGCGGCGATTGTAGTTTTAGGAACCGCCCGCGCTCAGCAAGAAGGCGTCGAGGCGTTCGTGCTCGAGTCCTACGTCGATCCTGAAATTCCCGACACCTTCAATCTCGCCTTCTTCTCGACGGCGCCCGCCAAGTCGCGACTCGTCGTCGTCGGCAAAACGGAGTTCGTCGTTTCCGACGAGTTCGTCGAAGATCACCGAGCCGCGATCGACATTTCGGACGTCGAGTTCGACTCGCTTTCCACGCCCGCTTACATCTTGCTGGAGGACGAGAGCGGCGCCGAGAGCCAAACCGAGCGGTTCCTTCTCGAGCTCCCCCAAACGGTCGATCTCTCAAAAAGCGGAACGCCGTGGGCGAGTTGCGCATTCGGAAGCGTCTTCTTCCTTGTGCCCACGGGAGCTTACGTTCTCGCGAACGAGGACGAGTATTGGGCGATCGGCAAAGAGATTCCGCTCGTCTCCTTTTGGGGCGCGAATCCCAAGCGACCGTTCGGTTATTTCGGCGTCGAGTATCAACACGTCTTCGATATGCCGCGCGGAAACTTCTTCCGCTATGGCTATAAACACATCGTGCCCGCGCCCGTGATCGAGTTCGTCTCGTTCGGCGTTTCGGGCTTCCATAATTTCGTCGGATACAACGGCGTCGCGGGCGAAGCGACGCTCGGCTTGTTCGACCTCTACGACGTCTTCACCGTCGTCGCGCGCGCCCGCTACGGCTTACAACCCGGCGTGGAGGATAGCGACATGTTCGAAGCGTCGCTCGGACTCTACACGTCGTTTTTCACTTATCGATTTTAGTTAGGAATTCTTATGATCGTCGCCCCGCTCGCCGAACAAGACCTCGCGCCCGTCGCCAAGTTGTGCCGAATCGCGATGCCCCTCGACTCGATGCCCGACTTCCTTTTTAAGGAGAACACGCTCGACGATCCCGATTTTAATCCCGCGACCGCGCTCGTCGCGCGCGAGGAGGAAGGCGGCGATCCCGTCGGTTTTCTGATGGGCGTGATTCGGATGCGGGACGAAGGTCCCTTCGGCTACGTGAAGCTCGCCTGCGTCCGCGCCGATCGCCGACGTCGGGGCGTCGCGCGCGAGTTACTCGAGCGCGTCGAAAAGAACTTCCGCGAGCGCGGCGTCAAGCGGGTCCGACTGTTCGAGTCCCACGCTAATTACTATATGCCCGGCGTCGATCCGTTTTACACCGAGGCGATCTGCTTCTTCGAGCGGATGGGTTACAAGAAATTCGGCGACACGTCAAACCTCGTCGCCGAACTTTCAGGTAAAGATTTTTCGACCGAAACGGAGGAACGCGCGCTCGAGAACGAGGGCGTCGTAATCAAACGCGCCGCCGCCGAAGATAAGGACGCGCTCCTCTCGTGGACGACCGCGAACTTCAAAGGATGGGAAACGGAGGTCGCCAACTCCTTCCTCAACGATCCGATCTCGCTCCACGTCGCCGAGCTCGACGGCGAGCCGGCCGCCTTCTCCGCCTACGAGGCGAACAATCGAGGCACGGGATGGTTCGGACCGATGGGAACGCAGGAAACGCTACGCGGCAAAGGCGTCGGCGGTATCCTGCTCAAACGGTGTTTGGCGGATATGAAAGCTATCGGGTTTGTTCGAGCGATCATTCCGTGGGTCGGACCGATCCCCTTTTATTCCCACTACGCCGACGCGAAAATGAGTCGCGTCCTCTGGAGATACGAAAAAACTTGGGAATGATTTCCGTCGCGCCGTTGTTATAACGGTATGAAAGAAAATCACGAATACGAATGATACGAGCGACGATACTCGCGCTCTCGATCGCTACGGCGACGTGGGCGCAAACGGGAGAGATTTATGGAACGATAACGGGCGAGGAGGGTCCTCTTCCCGGAGCGAACGCGCTGGTCGTCGGACTGGATATCGGCGCCGTCTCGAACGGCGAGGGCGACTACCGAATCCGACGCGTCCCGACGGGCGTGCACGAAGTACGCTTCAGTATGGTCGGACACACGACGATCGTGCGCGAGGTCGAGGTCGCCTCGAACGAGGAGACGCGGATCGACGTCCGTCTCGAAACACAGGCGATCGAAACCGACGCCGTCGAAGTGATCGGGGAAAACTTGCGAAAAGCGTCCGACACCGAAACGAGCGTCGTCAACCTCGAACCCGAACGCGCAAAAGCGTTGCCCGGCGCGGGCGAGGACGTGATGCGCACGTTGCAGGCGTTGCCGGGCGTGCTCGCGCCGAGCGAGGCGTCGAGCCAACTCGTCGTCCGAGGCGGCGGTCCCGATCAGAACCTCATCATCATCGACAACATCGAGGTCTTTAACCCTTACCGACTTTACGGCGCGGTTAGCATGTTCAACCCCGACGCGGTGAAGAACATCAACCTCGTCACGGGCGGCTTCCCCGCTCGCTACGGCGACCGCCTCTCCGCCGTCCTCGACGTGACGGGTCGCGAGGGCGTGAAGAATAAACCGATCACGGGAAGCTTGAACGCCTCGATCATCAGCGCCAACCTCGTGCTCGAAGGACAAAATCCGTTCGGCGTGAAGGGCAGCTGGCTCTTCAACTCGCGACGCACCTACTACGACATCATCATGGCGCCGATCGCCAAGTCGCTCGATCTCGTCGAAGACGAAGTCGAATTCCCGAACTTCTACGACTTCCAGCTCAAGCTCACGCTCGGTCCGTGGGAGGGGCACAAGCTCAATTTATTCGGCATCTACTCCGCCGACGGCGTGGATATCGTATCGGGCGAGGATCGCCCCAGCCCCGACAGCGTCGCGCTCAACAATATCACGCGCAACGACGTCGCGGGTATCACGTATCAATACGCGCCGACCGTCAATTTTCTTAACGAGTTCTCCGCCTCGTGGTACCAAAACAGCGGAGACATCGAGGCGGACTCGAAGACGCTCGACCCGTCGCTCAACCGCGAGAATTTCCAAGACGCCGTGCCCGACACGCTTTCCGAGTTCCTCCTCGGCGTCGAGTTGAGTTCGTCGTTCGCATTCCGGAAAACATCCCTCGCCGATCACGTCACCTTCTTCTGGGGCGAGAATCACGTCTTCGACGCGGGCGTCGGCTTCGACCATATGCAGACGTTGCTCGAGTTCGAGGCGACGCTCGATCCGCAACTCGAAGCGCTTCTCCGCTCGCTGCCACAGGCGCGCATCCGCGTGGACGACCTCGCCGACGAGAAGTTCTACTATCGCTACCACGCCTACGCGCAGAATAAATTCGCCTTCGCCGATCGGCTCTACATCCATCCCGGTCTGCGCTACGACTACTATCAGATTTTGGAGAAGCCGTACCTCGCCCCGCGCGTCGCCGTCTCCTTCGCGATCGACGACCTCACCACGCTACGAGCGGCGTGGGGACACTACTACCAATCCCCCGGCTACGAGAAAATCCGCGACCAAGGACTCGTCTTCGACTTGAGCGAAGCCAACACGGCGCCCCTCGAAGCCGAACGCGCGACGCACTACATCGTGGGCCTCGAGCGGTGGCTCACCGAGGAATGGGACGTGCGCGTCGAGGGATATTATAAGGATTATGAAGATCTCATCGTGCCGAAGATCGTCGAAGGTACGCGTTACTACACCGAACGGATTCCCGGTCGAGATCGACAAGACCCCGCGGGATGGACGCGCCCCGTGCCCGTGCCGGGCGACTCGATTACGCAGATACCCGTCAACGACTCCTACGGCGAGACGTACGGCGTGGAGCTGCTACTCGCCAAGCGCAACGTCGCGCCCGACTCTCGGCTCAACGGCTGGATCTCCTACGCGTTCGCCTTCGCCGAGCGCGTCAACAACGGACGCACGACGCCCTTCCGATTCGACCGCCGACACTCGCTCGACGTGGTGCTCGACTACGAACTATCCGAATCGTGGAGCGTGGGCGCGCGGTGGCAACTGGCGTCCGGCTTCCCGGCAACCGAACCGATCGGCACGGCGCCGCGCGTTATTCTCGCCGACACCGACGGCGACCTCCAACCCGAAACGCCGACGATCTCGACGAGAAACGGCGAAGTGGTCTATAACGTCGATTACGGCGCAAACCCCGATCTCTACAACGCTCGTCGCCCGCTCTATAACCGGCTCGACGCGCGCGGCAGCTACTACACGACGATCTGGGGAAAGCGCTGGACGTTCTATCTCGACGTCATCAACATCCTCAACATCGACAACGTCAACGGCTATCGGTTCTACGTGGAGGAGGACGGGTCGCTCGGCAGCCGCGAGCGAAACATGTTCCCGATACTTCCGACGTTCGGAATCAACGTGCAATTCTGAGATTAGGCGGCGCGCTGCCCTTTGAGGATCGAGTAAACGACGACGCCGAGAAGAACGATCACCGCCGCCGTAATCCCGAACTTCACCAAGGCGACCCCGACCTTTACCAATCCCCACAGCAAGTATATCGCGACGACCGAAACGACGATCGCGATTACGATTTTCAATACGCTCGACATATCGCGCCTTTCGTGCGAGTGAATAATGTGCGAACGGCAAAGTACGCAACGCGCTCGCATAAAAAAAAGCCCCGACCGAAGCCGGGGCGTATGAATCGCGTCGAGGCGACGCTTACTTCATTAAGGTCATCTTCCGCGCCTCGCTAAAGAGCGTTCCGTTTACGCCGACCGCGTGAAGGCGATAGACGTACACGCCGCTCGAGAGTCGGGAAGCGTCGAAGCGGAACTCGTGCGCGCCGGCGGCGAGATCCCCCGAGACGATCTCGGCGACTTCCTCGCCGAGCGCGTTATAGACGCCGAGCGTCGCGCGCGCGGAGACGGGAAGCGTGAAGGATATCGTCGTGGCGGGGTTAAACGGGTTCGGATAGTTCTGCTCGAGCTCGAAGCCCGTCGGGGTTCCGCCGCGCTCGGCTACGTCCGTCGCGCCCGCTTCGTCGGCGCCCATATAGGGGGAGAAGACGTCGCGCGCGTCGCCGTCGATATCGTTGACCACCAACTCGTTCGCCAAGCCGCGGATATCCGTGTCGCCGATCGAGGCGCCCGCGAGGTGCAGGTCGCCCGAGGAGGCGTCCACAAACTCGACGGCTTTCGAAACCGAATTGGTTCCTTCGCCGCCCATAAATTGCCAGTCGGAAAGCGCGGCATGTTCGGTCTCGCCGATCTTCGCGATCTTCGCGTTGGTTCCTTCGAGATAGCAGTCGTTGTAGTCGGCGTGCAGAACCGTGTCCGACATCGCCGGCAAGTAATAGACGTAGGAGTTCGCGGCGTCTTGCTTGTTCACGAAGATGTTGTTAACAAACTCGAGGATCATCGGCTCGAACTCCAACGTGTAGCCGATCGGCGCGGTTACGCCCGCCGAAGCGTGCGACTCGATGTTGAACGTGTTGTGGTAGATGTAGAGACTATCGCCTACGCCGGCGTTGTTGAACATAATACCGAAGACGTCTTGGTCGTTCGTCGGTGTCGCTTGCACGTCCTCGTACCGGACGTCGAAGAAGTTATTGTAAACGTCCAACTTTCCGCCCATACCGTTGACGACAAGACCCGAGGGGCGACCTCCCGACTGGTTGGTTTTACCGGCGTGGAGGACGTTGTTCCGAACGACCGTGTTGCCGTATTGCGTCACGAGATAGATGCAGGTATGGAACGGATAGCTCGTCGTTGCGAAGGGCGCGCTCACAAAGATCTCGTTGTTCTCGTACGTCGCGTCGATCTGGAACCAGGTCGTGATGCCCCGGTATCCCGCGTAAATTTCGCAATCACGAACGACGGGGCGAACGACGGCGGATTCAAAGTTGGTGCCCCAAATGGTGATCGGATCATAAAACGCGCCGCCGAAGAAGGAGCCGGCTTGGACGTTCTCGATCAGAAGATCGACGATGTTGCCCGCGCCGTCCGTGTCGGTTTTAATGGCGCGAAGGGCGTCGCCTTGCGTCTTCTCGATGATCACATTTTTGACGGCGACGTCGCTCGCGTCCACCTCGACGACGATGCCGCAATCGGTGATGTCCGCCGAGTTAATATAGATAGTCAAGTCGCGCGTACCGTCGGCTTCGTTTCCGTTGGAGCCGTCGATCGTTACGTTCGACGTGTTGTTAATTCCCATCGCCACCGCGGCGCCCGCTTGAACGGACGTCGAAGCGGCGGTGACGTCGATCGCGTATTGCCCGCCCGCCTTCACTTTGATCGTGAGCGGGTTCGCCTCGGAGAGCGTCGTGTCGGAGATGATCAAGTTACCGCCGCTCTCGGTGAGGTTGTCGGCGATGATGAAGTTGACCGGACCCGCCGCGCCGTTTGCGTTCAAGTCGTCGATCGCCGCGCCGAGCGAGGCGTAGCCCTGCGCCTCGGTACCTTGCGGTATGTAGTAGTCGCCGCTCAACTGCGCGTACGACGCCGTCGATAACGCGAGCGCGAATAAAACTGATAATAACGATTTCATAGGTTCTCCTTGGTTGGTTTGTTTTCGATTCGCCAATTCCTGTTTTTTACGCATCGCAAAATATGCGAATCCTCTCTCTATTTTTCAAACCAACATCGGTTACGTAACGATTGCCATTGCCGCGTAATTACGATATTTTATCCCAAAGCGTCGCGAAGATTGCGACGATATTATACTATAGATAACCGATGAGGCGGAGTATGTTGCGAATAGCTTTCATGTTGATGGCGGCGTCTATGACGTTCGCCCAAACGCTCGAAGTTGAACGAGTAGATCGAATCGCCGCGCCGACGGGCGAATCGATCCACCACCCGTTTTTTAGTCCGACGGGCGAGCTCTTTTTCACGTCGTCGAATTATCGCGGCGTTTGGCGGCTCGATCCACAATCCAAAGTCGTCGCCCAAATAGCGGAGGAGCGCGGCGCGGGATACGAGCCGGCGTTCTCCGAAGACGGCTCGCGGATCCTTCATCGCGCCGACGAGTTTATGGAGGGTAGGAAGTATTCCTCGATCCTCTCTCGCGGAATAGCCGACGGCGACGCGGTCGTCGCGGTCAAATCGGCGCGCGACGTGAAATCTCCGAAGTCCCTCGGCGAGGGCGAGGCGGCGGCTATCGTGGCGGGAACGTTGACCGCTTTCTCCGTGAAAAGCGGCGAGCCGCGCGGCGTTCGCGCGAACCATAATCCCGTCGCCGTGATCGAGAATCAAGCGCTCGCGATCTATCGCGACGGCGCCAAGCGCGCGCTCCAACCGCTCGGCGAGGGGAACTACATTTGGCCCTCCGTCTCTCCCCAAGGCGATAAGCTCCTGTTCGTGAAAGCCGGCGTCGGCGCGTTTGTCGCCGACCTCGACGGCGCGATACTCGCGGAACTCGGCTACCTCAACGCCCCCGTCTGGTCGCCCGACGGCGAGTGGATCGTCGGGATGAACGACCGCGACGACGGTTACCAAGTAGTATCCTCGGAAGTGGTCGCCGTCTCCGCCGACGGCAAGACGCGCGTAAACCTGACGAACACGCCCGACGTCCATGAAATGTATCCCGCCTGGTCTCCCGACGGAACGACCGTCGTGGCGAACGACCCGCGCGGAGAACTCACGATGATTACTCTCGTACGATAAAACGGAGACGACGATGATTACGAAACCGACAACGCTGTTAACCGCAATCGTCCTGGCCGCGGGCGCCGCGTTCGCTCAACCCTTAAGCGGCGTGAAACTCTGCATCGATCCGGGACACGGCGGGCACGACCCCGCGAACGACCGCTACGTAGCGACGACGGGCTTTTGGGAATCCGAAAGCAATTGGTCCAAAGCGAACCTCCTCAAGCCGATGCTCGAGGATCTCGGCGCGACCGTCATTCTCACCCGAAGCGGCAACGACGACTCCGACGACCTCTCCCTCTCGGCGCGCGAGCAAGTGGCGAACGACAATAACGTCGATTACTTCCACTCGATCCACAGCAACGCGCACAACCAACAAGTCAACTACTGCCTCCTACTCTTCGAGGGAACGACCGACAACCCCGAGTTCCCCGCCGCGAAAGAGATGGGCGCGATTATGGTCGAAGACCTCTACTGGCACAACCGTACGACGGGCGCGTATAACCGCGGCGACGAAACGTTCCTCGGATTCAACCTCGGCGTCTTGAACGATCTCACGATGCCCGGCACGCTGTCGGAAGGATCGTTCCACGACTACATTCCCGAATCGTGGCGACTGATGAACGAGGACTACCGCAAACTTTCGATGTGGGCGATGGTCACGTCGTTCCTCGAGCACTTCGACGCGGGAACGCTCTCGCACGGATCCATCAACGGGATTATGCGGGACGACGCGACGCCCCCGTCCTACTACTATATACCCGACGGACAGGATAAACTCAAACCGATCAACGCCGGCACGGTTACGCTAAACCCCGGCGGCTTGGTGTACACGGTTGACAACAAGAACAACGGGTTCTACGTCTTCGACGAATTGGCGCCGGGCGACTATACGCTCACCTACGAGGCGCCGGGCTACGACGCCACCTCCTCGACGGGCACGGTGGTCGCGAATAAAACCGACTACGTTGACGTCACGATGACCGCCAACGGCGAGCAACCCGCGACGACGATCTTCGACGACTTCGAGGCGGGACAAGGACACTTCACGAATAGCCCGACCTACAGCGGCTCCACCGTCGGTTTGGACGGCTCCTCCGCCATCGCGCTTTCGACCTCCGAAGCTCACGGCGGATCACAATCCCTCGAAGTAACGCTCGTGGACAACGCCGGCTCGACCGACGATTGGGAAGTGCGCCTTCTCTCCGGCGGCGGCTCGGCGGCGGCGAACGTCGAGATCGATAAGAGCGGCTACGTCGGCTTCTGGATGAAGACCTCGAGCGCTCCGACCGGCGCGACCGTGCATATGGTGATCGACGACGACGGCACGACGGGCGAACGCACGAGCGAACTCTCCGTTCAAAACGATGGCGCCTGGCACGAGTATAAGTGGAACCTCCCGACGACGACCTTCACCGCGTTCGCGGGAGGAGACGGCTCACTCACGGGAACCGCCACGCTCGACGCCGTCTGGTTCTCCGCGCCCGATCAATCCTCGACGTGGACGCTCTACATGGACGACGTGTTTAACTCCGTACCCACGACCGCCGTCGGCGATCACGACGACGCGCCCGTCGAATATCATTTGGCGCAAAACTTCCCCAATCCGTTCAACCCGACGACCACCGTCCAATTCGCTATACCCAAAGCGGGCGTCGCGAAAGTGGACGTCTATAACGCGCTCGGAGCGCGAGTGGCCACGCTCGTGGATCGTTCGCTTTCCGCCGGCGCGCATGAAGTCCGCTTCGAGGCGAACGACCTCGCCGCGGGCGTGTACTTCTACCGCCTTCTCGTTGACGGCGCGCCCGTCGCGACGAAGAAAATGACGTTGATCAAGTAACTCGACCCATCGGTTAGACGGCGTCGCGACGGTTTCGCGGCGCCGTCATATTTAAGGGGACTATGACGAACGACGAAAAGCACAAAGCCGTCGTCCTTGCCGTTGACGACGATCCCGATAATCTTCGGCTGATAAAAATCGCCCTCGGCAAGGAAGGGTATCGGATCCTGACTTCGCTTAACGGATTCGAGGCGATTGAACTCGCGCGCGAACGGACGCCGGACGTCATCTTTTTAGATATTATGATGCCCGAGATCGACGGTTACGAAACGTGCCGCCGCTTAAAGGCGCTTCCCGAAACGCGCGACATTCCCGTACTCTTCCTTACCGCGCTATCGGACGTCGAGCAACTATCGCGCGGCTTCGAGGTCGGCGCCGTCGATTACATCGTCAAGCCCTTCCGACTGAAGGAAACCGTCGCAAGACTCGAGAACCATCTCCAGCTTAAGCGACTGCGAGACAACCTCGAGGCGGTCGTCGAGAAACGTACCGCCGCGTTGCAAGATGAAATCGAAGTGCGGAAAAGAATCGAGCTCGAGCTACGCGAGGCGAAGGCGCGCGCGGAATCGATTAATCGCCTCAAGTCCGCCTTCCTCGCCAACCTCAGCCACGAACTACGAACGCCGATCAACGGCGTCGTCGGTTCGATCAACGCGGCGATGACGAATATCGAGGACGAGGCGACGCGCGAGTTGCTTCAAGACTCGACTCGCTCGGCGAGGCGACTTATGCAGACGCTTAATTCGCTGCTCGACTTGTCGTTGCTCGAGGCCCGCGAGGTGCAACCAAACCTCGCTCCGTATCGCGCGGCCGAGCTGGCGCGTCAAGCCGTCGAAGCGCGTCGCGCCGACGCCCGGGCAAAAGGATTGACGATCGACGTGGTTGAGAAAGTCGAACGGGTGATCGTTCAAGTTGACGAGCGCCATATGTTGCAAACGCTGCTCAACGTGTTGGACAACGCGATCAAGTTTACGAAGGAGGGGGGCGCGACGGTCGTGATCGATTTCGACGAAGAGACGTCCAAAGCGATCATTCACGTCGCCGACACGGGCGTCGGCATCTCGGACGAACAACTCCAACTACTCTTCGAAGATTTTCGGCAAGGGGACGAGGGTCCTACGAAACGGTTCGAGGGGACGGGCGTCGGTCTCACGGTCGCGGCGAAGCTCGTCGGTATTATGAACGGAACAATCGACGTCGAGCCGCGCGAAGGCGGGGGAACCGTCTTCACGCTCCGCTTCCCCGGCGAACGACTCGACGAACAAGCGGAATCGAACGCGGCGCGCGCCGCTATCGCCAATCCCGACGCCTTACCCGCCGCCGAGACGCTCTCCGAGCTTGTCGTCTTGGCGAACTCGGGCGATCGCGGAGAACTCCAAAAGCGCGTCGATCGTCTCGTTGAGACCGACGGACCCACCGCCTTCGCCGAACTCGTTCGCAAATACGCCGACGAGTACGAACTTGAGAAAGCCGCCGCGTTGGCGCGCGCCGCGCTCTCGTCGAAGCGCTAAGCGGCGCTCGCCTCTTCAATTATCCCGCGCATCGCGCCGACGACCTCTTTCGAGATCGACGAGACGCCCATACCCGGGAAGAGTCGGTCGAGATTGTCGGGGTTCGGCTTCATAAAAAGCGCCGTAGTTTTTCCGGCGTTTTCGTAAACGCAAATCTGCTTCGGCATCATCGCGCCCATCTTCTTATCCGCTTGCAACGCTTTGTGCGCCATGTGCGGATTACACAATTCGACGATCTTATACGGCGTTTGCTCCATACCGTGCTTCTCGAACGTCGCCTTCATATCGTGCGTGTGGGTGATGTGGAATCCGCGCTTCTCCGCGGCGACCGACATCCGCGAAATTAGCTCGTCCACGTCGAGGTCGCTCTCGAACGTAAGAAACGGAGATTGAGAATCCATAACGCGCTCCTTGGTTGTGTGATATTGAACCTCGATTAGATTCACAAAATCTTCGTT
>WJMR01000112.1 GCA_014727845.1 Ignavibacteriales bacterium | reverse complement strand
CCTCGTCACCGTCATAGCCGGCGTCGTCTGCGTCGCCTCCGCGCTGATCTACTACGGTATGGAGGGATACGCCAAGGGTCGCTTCGAACTCGGGCAAGCCGACGAACCCGACAAAGTGAACTTCAAGGAAATCTTCTCGTTCGGAAAATCCTTCTGGTTCATCGTTCTGCTTTGCGTCACCTTCTATTCGGCGGTCTTTCCGTTCCAGACGTTCGCCGTCAAATACTTCATCCACGCGCACGGATTGGAGCGCGGCACGGGCGGCTTCCTCAACAGCTTGCTCACGCTCTTCTCGATGATCCTCACGCCCTTGTTCGGATTGTTCGCCGACTACTTCGGCAAGCGCTCCAACCTGATGATCTTCGGCGCCGCGTTGTTGATTCCCGTGTACTTCCTCTTGATGAACATGTCGCACTCGTGGTATCTAATCGATCTCGGCGTGTTCAGCTTCGAGGTTAGCTCCCTCACGCTGCCGATGGCGATTATGGGAATCGCCTTCTCGCTCATTCCCGCCGTGATGTGGCCCGCCGTCGCGCTCATCGTTAAAGAGCAAAAGCTTGGCACCGCCTACGGCTTGATGACGATGATTCAGAACATCGGGCTCGCGGGTTTCAACCTCCTTATCGGATGGGCGAACGACTATGCGGGCGCGGGGGCGGAGAACCCGGACGGCTACAACCTCGGGTTGTGGATATTCTCCTCGCTCGGCTTCTTCGGATTGGTCTTCGCCTTCCTTCTCAAGCGGAACGAGGCGGGACCCGACGGACACGGCTTGGAGAAAGGCATCCGCCGGCAAACGAGCGACTGACGCGGCGAGCGACCGACGCGTTTTCCGTATAAGCGAAAGCGGCGCCTCCGAGAAGAGACGCCGCTTTTTTTGTGTTCGGATTCGGTTCGCTATAGCGCGCGCTTAATCGCGTCGGCGACGATCCTCACGCCGTCGGCGAGTCGGTCCTCGGGCGTGTGGGAGTACGCCAAACGGAGACAGTTGTTCCGCTCCCCTTTCGGATCGAACGCCTTGCCGACGACGAAGACGGCGCCGTTCTCGATCGACGTTTTAAGAACGTCGAGCGCGTCAACTCGCTCCGGCAACTCGATCCACACATAGAACCCGCCGCGCGGCTCCACCCACGACGCCTCCTCGGGCATCGTCTCGTTCATCGCGTCGAGCATCGCGCGCATCCTTCGGTGATAGACCTCGCGGAGGCGCGCCAAGTAGCCCGGCAGCTTGCCTTGTCGGAGGAACTCGCTCGCCAGAACTTGCGTGAACGTCGAGGAGCACGCGTCGAGCGATTGCTTCGCCAGCTCGTACTTCGGATAAATATCCGGCGGCACTAGCGCCCATCCGAGCCGCATCCCCGGTCCGAGAATCTTCGAGAAGGAGCCGACGTAGGCGATCTTCCCCTCGATCTCGGGATCGGCTTTGAGCGGAACCGTGAGGGGAACGTCCTCGTCGTGGAAATAGAGCTCGCCGTACGGGTCGTCCTCGAGGAGGAGGATGTCGTTCTTCGCGACGAACTCCTTGACGAACGCCTTCCGCTCGGCGCTATAGAGGACGCCCGCGGGATTGTGAAAGTAGGGCGTGAGGTAGAGGAACTTCGCGTTCGGGTGTTCGCGGTAGGCGCGTTCGAGCTCCTCGGGCACGACGCCGTCCGCGTCCATCGGCGTCCCGACGGCGTTCGCCTGATACGATTGAAACGCCGCGGCCGCGCCGATGAACGTCGGGTACTCGGTGAGGACGACGTCGTCGGGATCGACGAAGACCTTGGCGGTGACGTTGATCGCCTGCAGCGACCCCGTCGTTACGATGAGCTTGTTGGAATCGACGGGGAGCCCCTTCGCGCGGAGGTATGTTCCCAGCTCGTCGAGGAGCGGGGGGAAGCCCGCGGTGGGACCGTACTGAAACCCTTGTCGCTTCAGCTCGATCGGCAAGCTCGCGTACACTTCGTCGATGTCGTCGGTCGGGAAGAGTTCGTTGTTCGGCATACCGCCGGCGAAGGAAACCAACGCGGGGTTGGCGGCGTGTTTCATTAAGTCGCGGATCTCGGAGGTCCGCATCCGCCGGGCGGATTGCGAAAATTCCGGCATAACGCGTCCTTTCGGTTTTGGGTCTCCGCGACGGAGGGCGTCAGTTTCGGTACACCTCGTCGGGGGAGACTAATTGAAACTCTCGCGCGCGGAGCGCCTCGACGGCGCGGTCGTTCTCCTCGGTGCGGATTACGACGATCGCGTCCTTCTCGGCGACGAAGGCGTAGAGATACTCGACGACGACGCCCGCCTCGTTCAGCGCCGCGAGCGCGTCGGCTAATCCGCCCGGACGGTGCGGCGCGCGGACGCACACCACGTCGGTCAGCTTCACCGAGCGACCGCTATCGCGCAAGACGGTCGCCGCCTTTTCCGGGTCGTCCACGATCACGCGCAGCACGCCGAAGTCAGCCGTGTCGGCGAGCGAAAAGGCGGACATATTAACGCCCGCGTCGCCGAGCGTTTTCGTAACTTCGGCGAGCCGACCGGATTTGTTTTCCAGAAAAATTGAAAGTTGCTTGACGGTCATGGCGAGCGTCCTACGTTAAGTTGCGATTGTCGATCACGCGTTTGGCTTTCCCTTCGCTTCGCGCCACGGAATTCGGTTCGACGAGTTTCACCTTCGCGCCGACGCCGATGGCGGCGGTGATTTTTTGGGTGATCGATTTCGTCAGCTCTTCGAGGCGGCGGATCTCGTCGGAGAAGAATTGCTCGTTCACCTCCACGTGAACTTCGAGCGTGTCGAGATTATCCTTCCGGTCCAGCACGATCAGGTAGTGCGGCTCGGTCTCGGCGGTCTCGAGCAAGACGCTCTCGATCTGCGAGGGGAAGACGTTGACGCCTCGAACGATCATCATATCGTCGCTTCGCCCGACGCACTTCCGCATCCGAACGGCGGTTCTTCCGCAGCGGCATTTCTCGTAGGTCAAGCTCGTCAAGTCGCGCGTGCGATAGCGGAGGAGGGGAAGCGCCTCCTTGGTGACGGTGGTGAAGACGAGCTCGCCCGTCTCTCCTTCGGGGAGGGGTTCGAGCGTTTCGGGATCGACGATCTCGGGGATGAAGTGATCCTCGAAAATATGCAAACCGTCCTGCGCTTCGCACTCGGAGGAGACGCCGGGACCGATGATCTCGCTGAGCCCGTAGATGTCGATCGCCTTGACGCGGAGCTTCGATTCGATCTCGCGCCGCATTTCCTCCGTCCACGGTTCGGCGCCGAAGACGCCGACGCGGAGCTTCAAGTCGTCGGGATCGATTCCTTCGTCGCGAATCGCCTCGGCGAGATAGAGCGCGTAGCTGGGCGTGCAGCCGATCGCCGTCGAGCCGAAGTCGCGCATCAATTGCACTTGGCGCTTGGTGGCGCCGCCCGAGACGGGAACGACCGTCGCGCCGACGCGCTCGGCGCCGTAGTGAACGCCCAATCCGCCGGTGAAGAGCCCGTAGCCGTAGGCGATTTGCAGCACGTCCTCCCGCGAAATTCCCGAGCAGTGGAGCGTCCGCGCCACCACCTCCGACCACAGCTCGATGTCGCGGCGCGTATAGCCGACGACCGTCGCCTGCCCCGTCGTGCCGCTGGAGGCGTGCACGCGCACCACTTCGCTCCTCGGCGCGGCGAACATACCGAAGGGATAGTTGTCGCGGAGATCCTGTTTTGTGGTGAAGGGGAGGTTGGGGAGATCCTCGACGCCTCGGATGTCGCCCGGTTCCACGCCCGCCTCCTGAAATTTCTTCCGATAGAAGGGGACGTTGTAGTAGAGTCGTTTGACGGTTTCGCGGAGTCGTTCGCTTTGGACGTCGAGCATCCGCT
>WJMR01000111.1 GCA_014727845.1 Ignavibacteriales bacterium | reverse complement strand
CGCCAAATTCGGAGCGGTCGTCGGCGTTCGCGAATTCTAAAGAGAAACGCGCGAGCGTTTGAGCGCGTTCTTTACCCTCGGGAGATTGTTTGACGTACTTCATCGACGCGGCCGGGAAAAAGGGGAGCGGCTCCGAGAGCCCCGTTCGATAACGCTCAATCAAAATCTTTGCGTAATGTCCCAATCCTATCGTGCGCTCGAAGACGATACTTTTAATCGAGTTATCGTTTGCCGAATATCCGACAAACACGCTGCGTTCGGGGATGTCCGAAGAATCGACGAGGGCGAGCGACGCGTGCTTGGCGAAGAACTCGACTTCGTCGCGCGGTGAAATATTCCCAATGCGGAAACCGACGGCGGCGTTGGGATACACATTCTCGATTGGCACGATCGCGGGAACGCCGTTAATAGAGACTTCGACGTTGCGCGAGTCGAGCGGACGCTCCTCGCCGACGATATCGACGATCGCTTGTCGGACTTCAATCGCTTTGCCGAGGAGATCTTCAAAGATGGCTCGTCCCGCGGCGCCGTGCGGCAACGTTCCTTCGGCGCGTTTAAGTTCGTACACGTCCTCGGCGGAACGCCCTTCGCGCAATCGCGTCACGATATCCGCGCCGGCGATGAACCGTTCCAAGCCGTCGAGTGTGAAGGGCTCCTTATCGATGAATCCGTCGGCAAACCGTCTGAAGCGCGCGTCGAATCGGTTCTCGAGAAAGCCGCGAGCGGGGTTGCCGAAAAACTTGGCGACGCGAGCGAACGAGATCGGTTCGTCGTCGCGGGTCTTCGGTAAGGCGCGGACGACGAAGGGGGCGGGCGGGCGACGACGAGAGCTCAACGCCGCCGCGACGCGCGCCGATTGTCGGTCGAACGTGAATCGGCGCGGATCGTCGCCGAAGTGCGCCGCGGAATGAGCGTGGAGTCGTCGTTTTGAGAGAACGAATTGATCGGCGTCCTCTCCCGTTTCGGTTTGGAAGGAACGTCGCAGATAGTCGAGCGTCTCCTCGACGGGGGAAGCGGGCGGGGCGAGCGAGTTGTCTTTCTCGTCCTGTCCGACGTAACTAAGGTAGAAGACGTCGCGCGCCGAGACGAGGGCTTCGAGGAAGAGGTAGCGGTCGTCGTCGCGGCGGGCGCGGTCGCCGCGCTTCGGCGCCGTACGCGAGACGTCGAAGCCGGGGAAACGGTCGAGGCGCGGAAAGGCGGAGCGATTCATGCCGATCATCGCGACGACGCGAAACGGTATGCTGCGCGCCGGCACCGCGGCGCTGAACGTCACGCCGCCGGTGAAGAACCCGTATTGCGAGGGGCGGCGCTCCACCCGACGCGAGAGCCATGCGCGCACGACGCCGTACTCGACGGATGCGGTATAGTCGAAGTCGTCGGCGACGTCGCGGAGTTCGGCGATGGCGGCGCGGAGGTATCGGCGATCCTTAGCGTTCTCCGTCGAGTCGGCGAGGAACGCTTCGATCGCGCGTTCGAATTCGTCCGCCCATGCGACGAGGGTTTTAGGTCGCTTGAGCGATGCGGCGAGTCGTCGCAACCGATCGAGGGTTGACTGAAGTTTTTCGAACGCGTCGAGATCGTCGCCTTCGATTTCGGCGTAGGGTAGAACGGAGCGATAGAGCGAGGGCGCGTCCTCCCCGATAGCCGCGCCGAGAAGGACGCGCTCGAACGCCGCCTCCCATGTGTTGTGGGCTACGGCGGGAAGTCCGCGAGCCGCTCGATCCTCTTTGTCGAAGCCCCAACGCGCTCCCGTTTCTTTAATCCATAAACGCAGAGCGGCGAACTCCTCGTCGCCGAGACGGAGACGGTCGGCGATCGACTCGAAGGAAAAAAGGTCGAGCGCTTCGGCGGCGCCGTGTCTGCCGGAGGCGTAGTCGAGCGTCGCGAAGAAGGCGTCGAAGAGATCGCTCTCGTCGCGCGCGCGGCGGTCGGCGACGCTGTAGGGGATGTGACGTGTGTCGTGTTCCGAAACGTCGAACGCCGCTTGAATAAAGGGCGCGTACTCGTCCACGTTCGGCGCCACCACGAGGACGTCCTTCGGTTCGAGCGTCGGGTCGGCGGCGAAGAGGGCGAGGAGCTCGTCGCGCAGCGTCTCCGCCTCGCGCGTCGAGGAGTGGCAATTGTTTACGACGATCGAGCGGTCGTCCGAGGCGACGACGCGCTTAGTCTCGGCGATCGCCCCGTTGCGGGCGTCGCGGATGTCCGACTGCACGGCGCTCAACAGGTCGCGCTCTTCTCGCTCCTCGAAGCGTTCGACAATCTCGGGATTCTCGTCAAGTAGAAAATCGAAGAAATCTCTTCCCGACTTGCCGAACGAGGCGAGTAACGGATTCGTCGTCTCGTCCTCGCGGTTCCGACGCGAGGCGACGTCTCCCCAATATTCTCGACACGGATTAAGCAGATAGAACGCGACGTCAACGTACCGCGAAAGCGCGGAGAACGCTTGGATCATAAAGGGGGGCAGGTAGGAGACGCCGAAGACGGCGACTCGTTTTGGAAGGTTCTCTTTCAATAGATCGCCGTTATCGGCGAGTTTGAAGAATGAATCCCCGAGCGCCGCGACGTGCCCGCCGTCCAAGCGTTTGACGAGGCGCCTCCACAAATCCCCTTGCCAGTCGCCTCCGCCGGAGCGCTCCCAATCCATAAGCATACGAGGTCGTCGCATAAGATATCGATCGAACGTGTCGGCGATTTGCGCGGCGACATCAAAGCGAGCCGCGGCGGCGCCGCGAAGACCGAGATAGGCGCGCACGGGCGCGTAGCGCGGTTCGTCGAGCGCGTCGTCGAGTTCGCGAAGGATCGCCCACGCGAGGCGGTCGGATTCGAAGCGATCGACGTCGCTCGCGTGAAGACCCGCGGCGCGAAAGAGGGAGAGGAGAAACGCGAGGGGAAAGGGAAAGCGAAGGTTGGACGCGCATCCGTTGCGTTTAGCAATCGCGGTCGAGATCCACCGCTCCATACCGCGACTCTGCACAATCACTTCGCGCGCCTCGAACGGCGATTCGTCGCCCGCGCGGAAATCGTCGGCGAGCGCGTCCGCCAACAGTTCCAAGCGATCGCTCCATTCGACGCGTAAGCTCACCGACTACGGCGCTCCTTCCTGTTCGGCGAACAATTTATGCAACGCGAAGATTGTCAACTTGTAGGTGGGAACGCCGACGTAGAGACACGCGTCGGTTTCGGCGACGCCGGAGATTGTGAAGGCGCCGAGCGAGTCGGACGCCCCTTCGAGCGTCGGCGAGTAGAAGACGAATCCCGAGTCGGGCAAATCGAACGGGGCGAGGAAGACGTCGGGATACTCGATCGGCTCGTCGGTGGCGAGGTCGGCGACGGTTCCCGAAACGAAGAAGCGGCGCGTGTCCGGGGCGTGGGCGATCGAGTCGAACTCGACAAGCAGACGTCCCGCGCAGTCGCAAGCGCCCCCGGCAAGAAATCGTCCGACGTAATCGATCGAAACGAAGTAGTCCAAACGGTGTAGCGAGTCGTCGGAATACGTCTCGAAACGCGACGGTTCCGGGGTGGTCGCTTGGGATTGAGCGAACGCGATGGAGGCGAACGTCGAGAAAACGACGACAAGACGGAAGAAGGAACATCGGCGCGAGATTGACATACCGACAATATAGCCGACGCGGGGAAAAAGGGCAACGCTATTTGAGCAGCGTCATCTTTCCGACGAGGCGACGCTCGTCGGTCTCGAGCGCGTACAAGTAAACGCCGGAGGAAACCCGCTCGCCTCGGTCGTTTACGCCTCGCCACCGGACGTCGTACTCGCCCGCCGCTTGACGCGCGTCGAGCAATGTCGCCACGAGGCGTCCGCGCAAATCGTACACGCGCAACTTCACGTTCGCCGGATTCGGCAAGGAGTAGCGGATCGTCGTCGCGGGGTTGAACGGATTCGGAAAATTCGACGACAGTCGGAACTCGTCGGGCGCGTTGTTCGAGAACTTCACCCGAACCGAGGCGGTGGAAACCGTCGCGCGGAAAAGGTAAGTCTCGTCCCACCGGCTCCACACGTCGCCGTCGAAATCCCACGCTCGTCCGTTGTCGGGGGATTGGTATCCAAACTTCGGCTTGTTCGTGCCGTCGTAGGCGATTCCAACGAAGAACTCGTCGTCAACGGCGATGTTCGCGTTTTGCAGGTCGATCGTTTCCCATCCCGGCGCGTTTTCGGCGACGCGATAGTCGAGATCCGCGAGGGGCGCGTCCGGCTCGCCGTCGAGGGCGCCGTACACAATCGGTTTGTATCGCGCGAGATTGGTGACCCCCGTCGAGTAGAAGTACACGCTTATGGACTCGAGTCGCATGCCGCTTTGGGGCGCGGTCATCCGCGAGGCGGAAGCGTCGCCTTCGCCGCTCCACGAGTAGCCGCCCGCCGCGAAGCCGCCGTCATAGACGAGGTCGTAGCGGAGCGAGCCGCTCCCCGAGCCGAGACGCGCGCTAAATAAGCCCCTGCCGTGGGTCGCCGCCACGAGAAGCCCGTCCGCCGCGCGATAATCGAGATCGTGAACGACGACGTTCGGCAATCCGACGTTCGCCTGTGTCCATTCGGCGTAGGGAGCGTCGGCGACGAAGACGCCCATATCGGTTCCGACGAGAACCTCCGAACTATTTTCGGGGTTGACGAGCGCGCGGTTGAGGGGAACGTTCGGGAGGTCGCCCGAGACGTTCGTCCACGTCGCGCCGCCGTCGGTCGTTCGTATGAGTTTCGCGCCGGCGTCGTAGTTCGAATAGGCGACGAACGCCGTTGCGGGATCGTCGGGGGCGACGGCGATCGAGGAGACGAACGATCCCGAGGCGTGCAATCGCTCGTTCCACGAGGCGCCGCCGTCGGTGGAGCGCATAACCCTTCCGTTCGAACATCCGACGTAGATCGTTTCGGGCGCGCCGTCGGCGACGGCGATCGCGGAAATCTTCGCGCCCGTCGAGCCGGAGCCGTCGCCCGTTACGTCGCCCGTGATCGCGCTCCAACTTTCCGCGCCGTTCGTCGTTCGATAGAGCCGGTAGGATCCCGCGTAGAGCGTTCGCGCGTCGTTCGGGTCCGCCTCCATCGGCGCGATGAAGAGGACGCGGTCGGTTGTGCCGTCGTAGATGCCGCCGTTCGTCGGAATGCCGTCCATCGCGCGAGCGTAGGTGTCGCCGCCGTTCGTGGATTTGAAAATCGCCATACGGATGTAGCCGAAATACACGTTGTCGGGATCGTCGGCGTCCACCACGACGGGACCGCCGTCGCCGCCGAGGATTTCGCCGAAGTCGTCGTCCTCGGAGCGGAGGGTGCCGTTATCCTGCGTGCCGCCGTAGAAGACGTCGGCGCCGGGGTGGACGGCGCCCGAATAGAACTGCGTGACCGCGAGTCCGCCGTTGCGCGCGCGCCACGTCGCGCCATAGTCGGTCGAGCGATAGACGCCGCCGTCGTTGCCCGCGTAGATCACGTTCGGCGCCGAGGGGGCGTACTCGATCGCGTGCTGATCGGCGTGGACGTATTCGTATCCCATTAACGAATACCAGTTGGAGTTGCGTTTCCACGTCGTCCCGACGTCGGTCGTCGAATAGAGATCGATGCCGCCGACCATAAACGCGTCGGGATCGCTTGGGTGGGCGACGAGGATGTTGTTGTACCACGCTTGGTAGCCCGCGTAGGATCCGCCAATGCCGAGCGCGTTCGGCGGAAGCGGCGCGTCCGACCATGAATCGCCGCCGTCCGAGGAGTGGAGTATTTGATCGACCGCTTGGGTCGAGCCGTTTGTAAGGGCGAGGTACACGCGGTTCGGATCGGCGGGGGAGACGCCGAGCTCGGCGCGCCCCTTGCCCGTCGGGGCGTACACGACGGTCCACGTCGCGCCGGCGTCGGTCGAGCGGAGGACGCGGCTATCGACGTAGATGACGCCGAACGTCGCGAAGATCGTGGTCGGAGTCGTCGGAACAATTTCGAGATCGGCGCAGTGTTGGCGGTTCGTGATCGCGCCCGTCCACGTCGCGCCGCCGTCCGCGCTCTTGAACAAGCCCTCGCGCGTTCCCGCCCAAATGGCGCCGGAAGCGGGATCGATCTCGAGTTGATTAACGTAGTAAAAATTCTCGCCCGCCGTCGAGGCGAGTCGCGTCCATGTTTCGCCCGCGTCGGTCGTCTTGAAAATTCCTTCGCCGCGAACGGCGTCTTGATTGTGGTAGCCCTCGCCCGTGCCCGCGTAGAGGGCGCCCGGATCGTCGGGATCCATCGCCATCGAGCAGACGGCGAGGTTGTCCATCTCGTCGGCGAGCGCGCGCCACGAGGCGCCGCCGTCGGTCGTCTTCCAAACGCCGCCCGAGACGGACCCCGCGTAAACGACGTTCGACGAATCCGGATGAACGACGAGCGAGCGAATCCTTCCGCCGACGTTGAACGGACCGAGCGACGTCCAGTCGAGCGTAGCCGCGCGCGAACCGTCTTCCGGCAGGTTGTTCTTACGGACGCTCGTCTCCGCCGCGCGGCGCCAGCCCGCCGGGATCGATCCCGTCGCGCTCCGACGCTCCACGTAATACTCGAGCGCCGCGCCGGGCGAACCGTACGTCGGACGTTCGGATTTCTTCTTCTCGATTTTCCACGCGCGAAAATCCTCGGCGGTTAACTCGCGCCGAGCGTTCGAAGAAGCGTCGAGGAGAACGTGGACGCCTACCGCCGCGACGAGGGCGACGAGCGTCGAGAATACACTATATATATATGGCGGACGTTTCGTTTTCATAGACCGCAATGGTAAGAAAAAGGTATGAAATAATCAGCGTCGAAAAATATCCCGTCCGAGTTCGTCATTCCTCGACGATTTCGAGCAGGGTGATCTCGAACTCGAGGCGTTCGCCGGCGAATGGGTGGTTGCCGTCGAGGGTGACGGTTTCCTCGTCGTAGTCGGCGACGCGCACGACGATCGGTTGGCGGTCGTCTTGGGGGATCTGCCACTGCGCGCCGATCTCGATCGGGAGACCCTCCGGAACGTCCGCGCGATCGACCTTCATCAATAAATCATCGCGTCGCTTTCCGAAGGCGAGCTCGGGGTGAAGCGAGACGCGCTTGGTCTCCTCCGGCGCCATTCCGAGGGTCGCCTCCTCGACCCCCTTGATAATCGCGCCCGAGCCGAGCGTGAACTCCAACGCCTCAAACTTCTTCGAGCGGTCGAATATCTCGCCCGTTTCGCGCCTTCCGACGAACTGAATTTTTACGGTGTCGCCTCGTCCGGCTCTTCGCATAGTTCTTCCATTTTCCGAAAGATACAAAAAACGTGGAGCGCGCGCGGATTGGTTAGTCCCGAACCGTTTTGTAAATTACCCGATTCCGTATAAACACAACACGCAAACAACAACCCGAAGAGGTTTACGATGAGAAGAAAAGTCGTCGCCGGAAACTGGAAGATGCACAAGAACTACTCCGAGGCGGTCAGCTTGGTTTCGGATTTGAAGAACGAGTTGATCAACGAGAACCTGAAGTGCGACGTAATCGTCTGCCCTCCGTTTACGTTTTTAGAGGCGGCGCACACGGTCGTTAAGAGTTCGGAAATTCAACTCGGCGCGCAGAACATGCACTTCGAGGAGAAGGGCGCCTTCACGGGCGAAGTGTCCGCAGAGATGTTGAAAAGCGTCGGGTGCGAGTACGTGATCTTGGGGCACTCCGAGCGTAGGAAGATTTTCGAGGAGAGCGACGAGACGATCAACAAGAAAGTCCGCGCCGCCCTCGCCGCCGGTTTGCGTCCCATCTTCTGCATCGGCGAGACGCTCGAGGAGCGCGAGGGGGGCAAGATGTTCGACGTCCTCGGAACGCAACTGAAGGAGGGGCTCAAAGAAGTGGACGCCGAGGGGATGGGTAAGATCATCGTCGCCTACGAGCCCGTCTGGGCGATCGGAACGGGCAAGACCGCCACGCCCGACCAAGCCGAGGAGGCGCATCAATTCGTCCGCAAAACGCTCGGCGAGATTTTCGACGACGGGGTCGCCGAGAAGACCGTCATCCAATACGGCGGAAGCGTGAAGCCGAACAACGCGGCGGAGCTCCTCGCGAAGGAGAACATCGACGGCGCGCTTGTCGGCGGCGCATGCTTGGAAGCCGAGTCGTTCCTCGAGATCGTTCGCGCCGCGCCATAGCGCGAGTCGTTATCCGAAAAAGAAAAGGAGGGCGCGAACCCTCCTTTTTTTATAGCTCTTTGTGTGATCCGTCGCAGAACGGCGGCGAGCCGGTTTGTTTGCAGCCGCACCAGTAGTAGGTCTTCTTCTCGCCGATCTCTTGCTTGAGGGGGGTGAACTCCGTCCCCTTATGCGAACCGTCGCAAAACGGTTGATTGTCGGATTTCCCGCACGCGCACCAGAAGTATGTGCCGGGTTCCATTTCCATTCCGTAAGGCGATTTCTGCGGAACGTCGGGATTCGCCATAGTCGCTCCTCGCTTTCTTTGCTCTGATTGTCGTCGCGGCGTCGCGCCGCGCGCTTCTACTTGTTAGGTCCGATCATCTTCTCGGGTTTCACATATTCGTCGTATTTATCCGCGTCGATCAAACCGAGTTTCGCCGCCGCTTCTTTTAACGTCGAGCCGTCGGCGTGCGCCGTTTTGGCTATCTTCGCGGCGTTGTCGTAGCCGACGTGCGGATTGAGCGCGGTGACGAGCATCAGCGAGTTGTTGAGGTGCTCGGCAATCTTCTCGCGGTTCGGCTCGAGCCCGACGACGCAGTTCTTCGTGAAGCTTTCGGCGGCGTCCGAGAGGAGCCGGATCGATTGGAGGACGTTGTACACAATCACGGGCTTGAAGACGTTCAGCTCGAAATTGCCGCTCGATCCGCCGACGTTGACCGCGACGTCGTTGCCGATGACTTGCGCGCAGACCATCGTCGCCGCCTCGGCTTGGGTCGGATTTACTTTCCCCGGCATAATAGAGCTACCCGGCTCGTTCGCGGGGAGTTGCAGCTCGCCGATGCCGCACCGCGGTCCGCCGCCGAGCCAGCGGATATCGTTCGCGATTTTCATAAACGACGCGGCGAACGTTTTCAGGACGCCGTGGATCTCGACCATCGCGTCGTGCGCGGCGAGCGACTCGAACTTGTTGCGCGCCGTCTTGAAGGGTTTGCCCGTGAGCTCGGCGATTTTCGCGGCGGATTTCACGGCGAACTCGGGGTGCGTGTTCAGCCCCGTCCCGACGGCGGTTCCGCCGAGCGCCAACTCGTAGAGTCGAGGCATAGCCGCCTCGACGCGCTCGATCCCGTTTGTCGCTTGTTGGACGTATCCCGAAAACTCCTGCCCGAGCGTAAGCGGCGTGGCGTCCATCAAGTGCGTCCGCCCGATCTTCACGACGTCCTTAAACGCCTTCGCCTTCGCGTCGAGCGCGTCCCGCAACGTCTTCAGCGCGGGGAGGAGTCGGTGGTGAACGTCCTCGACGACGGCGATATGCATCGCGGTCGGGAACGTGTCGTTCGAGGATTGCGCCTTGTTCACGTCGTCGTTCGGGTGGATCGGCTTCTTACTTCCGAGCTCGCCGCCCGCGATCTCGATGGCGCGGTTGGCGATCACCTCGTTGACGTTCATGTTCGATTGCGTGCCGCTTCCCGTTTGCCAGACGACGAGCGGGAAGTGGTCGTCGAGTTTCCCGGCGATCACTTCGTCGGCGGCTTGCGTAATCAATTTCGCCTTCTCCTCGGGTAGCAAGCCGAGTTCTTGGTTTACGAGCGCGGCGGCTTTCTTCAGAATTCCGAACGCGCGCACGATTTCGACGGGCATTCGCTCCCATCCGATTTTGAAATTCATGATCGATCGCGCGGTTTGCGCGCCGTAGTACTTGTCGGCGGGAACCTTTACCTCGCCCATCGTGTCGGTTTCGATGCGGTGGTTCATTTCGCCTCCCGTGTTTTGTGAACGTCTTCGAGCCGCGTTGCGACTCGTTATTTGAGAAGAATCATTTTCCTCGCGTCGGTTCGCCCGCCCGCTCGGAGTCGATAGAAATACGCGCCGGAGGGGAGCGCCTCCGCGGTAACGACGATCGAATGCGCGCCCGCCTCGCGCTCGCCCTCGTCGAGCGTCGAGATTTTCTCGCCGAGCGCGTTGAATAGCTCCAACGAAACGACGCTCCTCTCGGGGAGCTCGTAGCGCACGATTGTCTCGGGGTTGAACGGGTTCGGGTAGTTCGGATGGAGGGAAAACCGCTTCGGCGTCTCGTCCGCTCGGGCGCTCGCGGGCGCGCCGATTGCGTAGAGGCGGACGTCGTCGATGTACGCGCCGTCGGCGACGTTCGAGCCGTCCGACCGAAAGACGAAACGGACGAGAGTGTTTCCGCCGAGAAAGTCTTCGAGGTCGAGAACTTCCGCGCGCCACTCCGTCTCGGTTCCGTCGTAGAGCGGTTCGTCGGTCGGTTGCCCCGACCCGACGCCGCATTCGGATAGGCGGCCCGGGAGCGACTCCCAATTAGCGCCGCCGTCCGATGAGGCGACGACGCGGAGGTAGTCCCAATCCTCCTCGGTTTCGTAGCGCGTTTTGAAGACGAGCGCGGCGGCGTCGTAGTCGGCGAGATCGAAGGATCGTAGCCGCGCCCAACTCGAGACGTCGTTCGCGTAGTCGCCGCCGGGGGAGTCGGTCAGGGAGTTGCTCGCGGAAACCGACAACGCGTTCGTCAACCCCCACCCGCCTTCGAGCGTCCAGTCGTCGAGGTCGTCGAGCGGATCCTCGAAGACGAGCGACGCGCCGACGTAGAGTCGGTGGTATTCGTAGAGCGAATCCGCGCCGACGCTCGCGGGCGAGTATTGCGCGATCAATCCGTTGGAGTCTTTCGCCTCGAAGCGGTATTCGACGACGCCCGCCTCGGCGCCGACGGGGAGTCCGAAAGACCATCGCCCCGAATCGATGGGCGTTCCCGCCGTTTCCGTAAACGTCGATTCGCCGAGTCGTCGGCTGAAGAGCGTCGGGGGCGCGCCGGGGGAGATTGCTTCGTCGAGCGCGAGCGTCAATTCCGCCGTTTCGCCCGGCTCCGCGACGACGGGCGGCTCGTGGCGCGGGTTGAAACGGAAGCCCCACGCCTCCGAGGCGACGGCGGCGAGGATCCAACGAGCGGCTGCGTAGAAATAGGGGACGTTGAAATTCCCGAGGGTGTCGCTCGGTTGGTGGTAATTGTCGTTAAAATCGTTTCCGTAGTAGCGCTCGATGAAGAGCATGCCCGCGCGGCTCTTGTTCCAAAACGAGGCGTGATCGCTGGCGGTGGTTCCGGGGTCAATGATGATCGGGGTTAAGGTGAACCCGAGACCGTCGATCATTCGCGCCGTCAGAT
>WJMR01000110.1 GCA_014727845.1 Ignavibacteriales bacterium | reverse complement strand
GGTGGAGCGACCGCTACGAGCGGCGCCAAGACCTCGAAGGACGGGACTATTTCTGGCTCGGCGGACGGCTCGAGGACGGCGATGAAGACGAGGACGCCGACCAGCGCGCCGTTCGCGAGGGATACGCCGCCATAACGCCCGCGCTCTTGGATATGACCGACTACGAGACGATCAAGGCGCTCGGCTCGTGGCGCATTCCCAACCTCGTCACGTAGCGGAGGATCGACGTGCCCGAGGAATTCTCCCTCTCGTTCGCCTACGACCTATGGCGCCTCGTCCCGATCGCCGCGGCGCTCGCCGCGTACGCCTTCTTCGCTTATCGGCGCACCATACCGCCGACGGGCGCGGGGTTCCGACGACTATTGGCGACGCTCCGATTTCTCGCGCTGTTACTTGTGCTACTCGCGCTCTTCGAGCCGACGCTCGCCCTCGTCTCGACGCGCGTCGAGGAGGGGAAGGCGGCGCTCGTCGTCGATCGCTCGCGCTCGATGACGTTCGACGACGGAACCGATCGAGCCGCGACCGCGCTCGCCGCCGCTAAGGCGACGCTCGATTCGGAGGCGGGCGACAAGATCCTCCTCTTCGGATTCGGGGGGTCGGTCGAGCGACTCGACTCGCCCGATTCAATCGCCTTCGACGATCCCGCCACCAATTTCGCCGCGCTCTTCGCCGCGCTCGACACCGCCGAGGAGAACGTAGTCGCCCTCGCGATTATCGGCGACGGGCGGATGACCGAGGGCGCCAATCCCGTGTACGCCGCCGAGCGCGCCGGCGTTCCCGTCTTCGCCGTTCCCGTCGGCGACACCGCCGAGCCGAAGGACGTCGCGCTCGCCTCGCTCGCCGCCAACGACGCGATCTACGCGAACACCGAGACCGCCGTCGTCGCGACCGTCGCGAACGAGGGATACGCGGGCGCCGAGACGACCGTCCGACTTTACGAAGAAAATCGGTTGATCGACGAGCGCCGCGTCCGACTCGAGGAGGCGGGTTTCCAAACCGTCGCGCTCCGATACGCGCCCGAAGAAGCCGGTCGGAAGAAACTCGTCGTCGCCGTCGCGCCGCTCGAAGGCGAGGCGACGACGCGGAACAACCGACGCGCCGTGTTCGTGGACGTTCTCGACGCCAAGCTCGCCGTCGCGATCGTCGCCGGCGCCCCGACGCCCGACGTAACGTTTCTGAAGCAAGCGCTCGCGCAAGACACCAACCTCGTCGTCCGCGCCTCCACGCCCGTCGGCGGCGGAAAATTCGCGGGCGAGCGGGCGACGCCGGAATTCCTCGACGAGGCGGACGTCCTCTTTCTCGTCGGCTTTCCGCACAAGAACACCGACCGAGCGACGCTCGACGCCGTCGTCGAAGCCGTCGTGGAGGGGGCGAAGCCGTTTCTATCGGTGTATGCGGACGGCGTCGATCCGACGAAGCTACGACGCCTCGATCCCGTCTCCCCCGTTGCCGTCGAGCGGGCGCGGGGCGGATGGACGAAGGCGACGCCGAGCGTTCCCTCGGGCGCGGAACGGAGCGCGTTGCTGAACGTCGGGGCGAACGCCGCGACCGCATGGGAGAGTTTGCCGCCCGTGTTCGTCCCCGGCCTCGGAACGGTCGCCAAACCCGAGAGCGAGGCGCTCCTCTACGCGAACGTCTCGGGCGCGGAAACGAGAACGCCCATCCTCGCCGCCCGGAGCGTCGGGGCGAGACGGTCGATCGCGCTCCTTGCGGGCGACTCGTGGCGCTGGAAGCTCCAAACCGCCGCCGACGAGAACGACCTCTACGACCGATTCGTACTCAACGCCGTCCGATGGCTCAACGCGCGACAAGAGAAAAAGCGCGTCGAGATAGAAACGGCGAAATCGATCTACGCCGAGGGGGAGACCGTCGTTTTCACGGCGCAGGCGTACGACCAAAGTTTCCAACCGATCGCCGACGCCAAGTTCTCGTTGACCGTCCGACGCGGCGACGAAACGTTTCGCGTGCCGCTCGATCCGCTCGGGGGCGGACTCTATCGCGGCGCCTTTACGCCCGTCGAATCGGGGGATTATTCCTATCGAGGCGTCGCGAACGTTGACGGACGACGGCTCGGGGCGGACGCGGGCAGGTTCGTCGTCGGCGAGACGGATATCGAGTTCCGCCGACCGAGCGCGGACGCGGCGCTTTTCCGGCTCCTCGCCGAGCGCACCGAAGGCGCGACGTTTGCGCCCGAGGAGATCGACCGACTGACGGCGCGGCTCGACGAGATACTCGAGCGAGCCGACAAAGAGATCGTCGAGCGTAACGAGTACGAACTTTGGTCCAACGCGTGGAGCATGGCGGCGATCGTCCTCCTCTTCGCGCTCGAGTGGTTCCTCCGAAAGCGCGAAGGGATGCTGTGATCCGCGCGGCGTCGGTTCTCCTCCGCCGATTCGCCGACTTGTTCTTCCCCCGCGCGTGCCTCCGTTGCGGCGGCGAGCTCGCCCCTTCCGAACGCATCCTCCACACCCGATGCGACGACGCGACCGACGAGGAGTATCTCGCGCGCGAGCGCCGGATAAAACTTCGGGCGGGCGGCTTCGACGAGTTCGTCGCGGCGAGAACGTATCGGCGGGAGAGCGGAACGGCGGCGGCGATCCACGCGCTGAAGTACGAACGGAAAGCGGGGCTCGGCGCGGCGTTGGGCGCGGCGTTGGCGGAGCGGATACCGCGAGAAGCCGCGTTTGACGCGGTCGTGGGGGTTCCATTGCATCGGACGCGGAAGCGGCGGCGGGGATTTAACCAAGCCGAGGAGATCGCCGAGGGCGCGCGGCGGGCGCTGAACGTTCGCGAAGGGGCGCGGTGGCTGCGTCGCACGCGTCCGACGCCGACGCAGACGAAGCTCGACGCTATGCAACGCGCCGCGAACGTGCGGGGCGCGTTCGAGGCGTCGGGGAAGGCGCGGGGGAAGGCGGTCTTGCTCGTGGACGACGTGGCGACGACGGGCGCGACGCTACGGG
>WJMR01000109.1 GCA_014727845.1 Ignavibacteriales bacterium | reverse complement strand
GGGAAAACGATGACGGCACGAATACTTTCTATGACGACGTTCGCGCTTCTGGCGTTCGCTCGCATAGCGACGGCGCAAATCGAGTTCGGCGAGGAGATAATAATAACCGAGGCGTCGGATTGGGCGTACGCGGTTTACGCGGCGGATCTCGACGGCGACGACGATCACGACGTAATCGTGGGATCGATTATGGATAACAAAATCGTCTGGTTCGCGAACGAGGGCGTTATCGGCTTCGGAACCGAGCGGATCGTTCCGCAAACGGCGCCGCATCCCGAGTCGGTAATCGCCGCGGATCTCGACGGCGACGGCGATCAAGACATTATCGGCGCGATGTCGGGCGATTGGTATTCCAACAGCGCGGGCGCGACGGTATCGTGGAACGAGAACACCGACGGCGCCGGCACATTCTCCGATCAAGCGTCGATCACCGACAGCGCGATCGGCGTCAACTCGGTTTTCGCGGGCGATTTCGACGGCGATCAGGACCTCGACGTCCTTTCCGCCTCGGCGGTGGACGATAAAATAGGGTTCTACCGGAACGACGGAACCGGCGCGTTCGGTCCGCAGATTCTTCTTTCCGACTCCGCCGATTTCGCTCGTCACGTAACGGCGGCGGATATCGACGGCGACGGCGACCTCGACGCGGTCTCCTCGGCGATGTTGGACGACGAAGTCGCGTGGTACGAAAACGACGGCGCGGGCAATTTCGGCGCGCCGAGAACGATCACCGATTCCGCTATGGACGTGCGAATGGCCGCCTTCGCGGATATCGACGGCGACGGCGATCCCGACGCGGTCGTCGCCTCGTTTAGCGACGATAAAATAACGTGGCATGAAAACGACGGCGCGGGCAATTTCGATACGACGCACGTCGTAACCGACACCGCCGACGGCGCGATGTGGGTTGTGGCGGAAGATTTCGACGGCGACGGCGCCGTTGATTTGGTCTATTGCTCGGAGAACGACGACAAGGTCGGCTACTACCACAACGACGGAACGGGAGCGTTCGATTACCACGTCCTCATAACCAACGCTTCCGACGGACCGCAAGCGCTCTACGCCGCGGATATGGACGGCGACGGCGACCTCGACGTAATCGTCGCCTCGAAGGAAGACGACAAGGTCGCGATGTATAAAAATCTCGCCGACTACGTTTCCGCCGAACAACGAAGCGACGCGCCGACCGCGTTCGCGCTCGAGCACAGCTTCCCCAATCCGTTCAACCCGACGACGACCATTCGCTACACCCTCCCCGAAGCGGCGACGATCCGACTGACGGTCTATAACGCGCTCGGCGAGGAAATCGCGACGCTCGTTGACGGCGCCCGGAACGCGGGCGTTCATTCCGCGACGTTCAACGCCGCGAACCTTGCCGGCGGCGCGTATTTCTATCGGATCGACGCGCTCGGCGTCTCGGGCGAGCGCTTCCAAGAAACGCGGAAGACGCTACTGGTGAAATAGACGCGAACACAACGATTGAATGCGGGGCGAACTCATATGTTCGCCCTTTTCATTTAGGAAGTGTTTCTATAGGAAGAGGTTCGACGCTCGATTGAGGAGTCCCCCTTTCCCCCATAAAAAAAGGCGTCCGTTGTGGACGCCTTCTCGTCGGAACGGCGGGATTTGAACCCGCGACCCCTATCACCCCAAGATAGTGCGCTACCGGGCTGCGCCACGTTCCGTTCGTTAGCCGAGGCGTTTGAGCATATCGGTAAGGAATCCTCGAATCTCTTCGAGGTCCTCGTAGAGCAACGCTCGCTCGTCGTCCTCGTCTTCTATTTCAAAATCGTCTCGCTCGTCGGCGGCGTCGCTCTCCTCGTCGCCTTGGAAGAGGTTCGGCTCCTTGATCTCCGCGGGGTCGAGCTTCGTGTTCTTCGACTTCGCGAAATCCGCCAACACTTGCTTCGCTCCTTCGATCGTATATTTCTTCTCTCGCAGAAGCGACTTAATGAACATTATTAATTTAATATCTTTATTGGTATAAATCCTATTGCCGGCGCGATTTTTTTGCGGCTTAAGTTGCTCGAACTCCGACTCCCAAAACCGCAACACATACTGTTCGACCTCCGTGATCTTACTCACTTCGCTAATCGAATAGTAGAGCTTCTTTATGTTAAAATCTTTCATACGCGCCGTCAATCGGTTGGACGAAAATAATAAATTTACCCTTCGCAAGCAATTAGCCGATTGAATTAATGAAAAGAAAGAAGCGAACGACTCGCCGCCGTTCCGTACGTATCCCCTCCCGAGCGGAAGAATCGCGCGCATATATCCCCTCCCGAGCGGAAGAATCGCGCGCATATATCCCCTCC
>WJMR01000108.1 GCA_014727845.1 Ignavibacteriales bacterium | reverse complement strand
GTTCGCGCCGCGAAAGATCGCGCCTCGCTCGAAATCCGCCTCCCAAATAAGCGCGGTGACGAGTCCCGCGGCTTGCTCGATTCGCTCGCGCTCGCGTTCGCGTTCCAGTTCGAGGCGCTTCTCCTCGGTGACGTCCACGTTCGTTCCGACCACGAGGGTCGCGCGTCCCTCTCCGTCGCGCTCGACGATCTTGCCGCGCGAGCGTATCCAAAGATACGAGCCGTCCTTTTTCCGAATACGGGTTTCGTTTCGGTATTCCTTGTCGCCGGATTCGAGGAAGCGGCGTACGTTCGCCGTCGCGCGCTCGGCGTCCTCGGGGTGGAGGAGTTCGGCGAGTTCCTCCATTTGTTCGGGGACTTCTCCCTCCTCGTAGCCGAGCATTTTGGCGTAAGAGGGGCTCGTCCACTGGCGATTTTCGAGTGGATACCATTCCCATAATCCCTCGGTCGCCGCTTCGAGGGCGAGGGAGCTTCGGCGCGCGCGCTCCTCCAGTTCGCGATTCGCCTCTTGTAGCCGCTTGATTTCCGCGAGCGCCTCTTCGAGACGTCCGGGATCGTCGCTCATAGCCCGCCTTCCATGTTACCGATTCGCTTAATCTTAAAAGTTATGATTTATTTAAACTAATACAATATGGAACGACCGCCGAACCGCCGCGCGCGATTGACACGTCCGAACGGAATCGCTAACTTTCCGTTTCAAACCCAAGCGCTTCCAAAAACGGAAATGGAGACGACGTGGCGAAGACGAACGCCAAGGCGATCAAGGAGCAAGTGGAGCGGCTTACCTCGCCGCTGGATTATGAAATCGGCGAGGCGGCGATTATCCTCGCGGCGGGGCACGGCAAGCGTATCCGCTCGCGACGATCGAAGATGCTCCATCGTATCTGGGGCGTCCCGACCGTCGAGCGCGTGTTCAACGCCTGCGTCTCGAACGGCGATCTTATGAACGTCGTCTTCGTCGTCGGGAACAAAGCCGCCGACGTTATGGCCGTTATCGGCGCTCGCGAGCGAACCGCCTTCGCGTATCAAGAAGAGCAGCTCGGAACGGGACACGCCGTGCGCGTCGGGTTGGAAAAAATCGACGAAACGAAATTCGACGGCGTGCTCTACGTTTTGCCGGGCGATATGGGGCTCATCGATCGCGAGACGCTCGGGATGTTCAAAGAGAAATTCCGCGAGCTCGAAGCCGATATGCTCGTGCTGACGGGGCTCTACGAGGGACCGATCGAGGATAACTCCTACGGACGCATTCTCCGCGTGAAGGAGAAGGACGTCAACGGCGAGCCCGCGGGCGAGGACGCCGGCAAGGTCGTCGAAGTCGTCGAGCATAAGGACATCCTCGCCTTGGCGGAGGACGAAACCTACCGAGCGCGCTACCGAGGGAAGACCTACGCCTACACGAAGCGCGAGCTACTCGAGACGCGCGAGTTCAACTCGAGCGTGTACGCGTTCGATTTTCGCAAGCTCGTCGATCTCGTGCACGCCATCAAGGACGAGAACGCGCAAGGCGAGATCTACCTCACCGATTTGATCGGCATCTTCAACGACGAGGGGTGCGTCGTCCGCGCCATTTCGCCGCGCGAGCAGCACGTCATCATGGGGTTTAACGATAAGACGGTGCTCAAGCAGATGGAGCAACTTCACCGCCAGAAGGTGTACGATCGGATCCGCAACGTCATCGAGATCGACGACCCGGAGGATTTCTTCATCCACGAGGAGGTTGTCGAGCGCATCCTCGAACTCGACGCGGCGGGCAAGCCGTTGGATATCCGAATAGGGAAGGGCGCCTACGTGGGCAAGGGCGTGAAGCCGAACTATAACCTCGAGCTTATGAAGAACGCTTTCGTCGAGGGGAACGTGCGCTTCGGCAAGAACGTCACCGTCTGGTCGAACACGCACCTATCGTGCTATCCTTCGCAGGAGTTCGCGATCGGCGACGACGTCGAGATTCTCTGGGGCGACATTATCAAGGGTTCCATCGTGATCGGGGAGGGATCGCGAATCGAGTCGAGCGTGAATATGACCGGGAGCGACGAGTTCCCGCTTCGGATCGGGAAGAACGTGCTGATAAAAGGGACGAGCTATTTGTTCGGATCGGTCGTCGAGGACGGCGTGAAGATCGAGCACAGCGTGCTAATCAAGAAACACGTGTATCTCCAGCGGAACCGGAAAGGGGAGCCGCAACCCGTGAAGTTCTATTTGCCGTTGCCTTCGGGCGCGGACGCGGTGGAGGACTTGCAATAAAAAGCTCTCGCCGCCCGCGAGGGGACGAGAGCCAAACTTGTCGATCGAGCCAAGGTCGGTCGCTACGCCTCGGCGCCGCTCACCTCGTTGAGGTGCCGAGTGAGCCGGGATTTCTTCCGCGCCGCGTTGTTCTTGTGGATTCTGCCTTTCGCGGCGATCCGATCCAAGTGCGCCACGGCTTCGCGATACGTTTGTTCCGCCTCGCTCTTCTCCGTCGTCTCGAGCGCTTTGCGCACCAACGTTTTCATCTTGCTGATCGAGAGGCGATTGATGACGCGTTTGCGCTCGTTCGAGCGGATTCGTTTCTTCGCGGATTTATGGTTAGCCATGTCGTTCCGTATTTTTAAGTGAACCCCTAAATTACGCATCCGATAAAATAAACGCAAGTCCCCGCAAACCTTCGCGCGCCGCCGTTCCACAAAAAAACGGGAGCGCGCGGCTCCCGTCCGAAAAACGTGATCGGCGTTCCGACTACTCGTTCGGCTTCTCCTCGCCGTTGTTCTCGCTCGTCGCGTCTTCCTTGCCGGCGCCAATCAGGCGATACACGGCGGGGAGGAGGAAGAGGGTGGCGAGGGTGGCGGTCACCAATCCGCCGACGACGACGGAGGCGAGCGGACGTTGCACTTCCGAGCCGGGACCCGTGTTGAACGCCATCGGGATGAAGCCGAGGGAGGCGACGAGCGCGGTCATCAGCACGGGGCGGAGGCGATCCGACGCGCCTTGCACGATCGCCTCGCGGTCGTCGGTCGCGTGTTTGCGCGTCTCGTTCAGGTGCGCCACCAGCACTATGCCGTTGAGCGTCGCGACGCCGAAGAGCGCCACGAAGCCGATCGACGCCGAGACGGAGAGATACAACCCGCGCGCGAACAGCATGAACACGCCGCCCGTGAGCGCGAACGGTAGGTTTAAAAGTATGACGCCGCTATCCTTCAAGTTGCCGAACATCAGGTAGAGAAGCCCGACGATGATGAACAACGCCAGCGGGACGACCACGTAGAGGTGATTCATCGCGCGTTGCTGATCCTCGAACGCGCCGCTATACTCGACGAAGTAGCCGGCGGGCACGTTCGCGTTGCCCTCGATCGCCTCGCGGAGATTGGCGGTAAAGGTGCCGATGTCGATATGCTCGATGTTCGCCCCGACGACGACGCGGCGCCACCCGTTCTCGCGTTGGATCTCGCGCGGTCCTTCCGTCGAGCCGATCTTCGCGACCGATTTGAGGGGCACGAAGCCGCCCGAAGGCAGCGGAACGGGGATGTTCCGGACGCTCTCAAAGTCGCCGCGGAACTCCTCGGGGAAGCGGACGACGATCTCGAAACGGCGCTGACCCTCGAAGACTTCGCCCGCGCCGCTGCCGCCGATTCCCGTTTCGACGACGCGTTGCACGTCCGAGATGTTTAAGCCGTAGAAGGCGATCGCGTCGCGATCCACGGCGATGTTGTAGTAGGGCTGTCCGAACGGGCGCTCGACGAAGTAGTTGTCCGTTCCGTCGAGTTTCGCCACAATCTTCCCGATCCGAGAGCCGACGGCCGCGAGCGTGTCGAGGTCCTCGCCGTAGATTTTTACGGCGACGTCGGACTTGACGCCGCTCGTCAGTTCGTCCACGCGCATCGCGATCGGCTGCGTGAAGTTGTAGGCGAGGCCCGGCTCGTCGGCGACGAAGGGCTCGATCATATCCTCGATGTCTTTCTTCGCAACCCCGTCGCGCCATTCGTCCGTCGGTTTCAGGACGACCCACACGTCGGTTTGGTGCACGCCCATCCAATCGTTCGCCAAATCCGATCGCCCCGTTTTGGGGACGACGGTTTTCACCTCGGGGATGTTCTTCATAATCTTCGCGGCGAGCTTGTCGGCTTTTTCGACGGACTCGTCGAGCGTGACGCTGGGCATACGGATAAGCTCGACGAGGATGGACCCCTCGTCCAGCTCGGGTAGGAACTCCGTGCCGAGGTAGGGGACGATGGCGACGGTGGCGACGAGCAACCCGCCGGCCGCGCCGAAAATTAGTCCGCGCTTTTCGATGCGTTTGCGGAGGAAGCGTTCGTAGCGCGGCTTGAGCCAATCGATCACGTAGTTCTTCCGCACCTTCACGCCTTTGCGATAGGCGATCGCCGTCATCGCGGGCACGAAGGTGAGCGCGAGGAGGAGAGAGCCGAAGACCGCCGAGGCGACGGTGATCGCCATCGGTCGGAAGAGGATGCCCTCCATGCCGCTAAAGGTGGCGATGGGGATGTACACCATGAGAATGATGAGAACGCCGAAGAAAATCGGTCGCGCGACTTCGGCGGCGGCTTCCCGGATCACCGCCTCCCGGTCGGCGCCTTTGCCCGCCCGTTGCAATCGGTGCACGACGTTCTCGACCATTACCACCGAGCCGTCCACCACCATGCCGAAGTCGATGGCGCCCAAGCTCATCAGGTTCGCCGCCAATCCGAACTCGTACATCCCGATGAACGCGAAGAGCATCGAGAGGGGGATGACGAGCGCGACGATAATCGCGCCTCGAATTTCCCCGAGCAGCAGGAGGAGCACGACGACGACGAAGAAGCCGCCCTCGACCAGGTTGACCGTGACCGTGTTGGTCGTCCGATCGACGAGGTCGGATTGGTCGTAGAATTTCTCGATCGTCACGCCTTCGGGCAAGCTCTTGTTGACCTCGGCGATTTTTTCCTCGACGGCGGCGATAACGTCTTTGCCGTTGCCGCCTCGGAGCATCATCACGATGCCCGTGACGACCTCGCCGTCGCCGTCTTTCGTGACGGCGCCTTGTCGGAGTTGCTTGCCGACGGTTACGTCGGCGACGTCGCGCATATAAACGGGGCGGTCGTCGTATTTCTTGACGATGATTTGTTCGATGTCGCGCGCGTTCGTTATCTGTCCGAACCCTCGGACGATGTATTGCTCGCGGTTGTGTTCGAGATAGTTGCCGCCCGCCACGCCGTTGTTTTCGGCGGCGGCGTCGAGGACGTCGTCGAGTCCGAGCCGGTAGGCGCGGAGCTTGCCGGGCAGCACGCGGATTTCGTATTGCTTGACGAACCCGCCGAAGGAGTTGATCTCGGTGACGCCGCGGACGATTTTTAGTTGCGGCGCGATCAGCCAATCCTGAATAGTGCGGAGCTCGGTGAGCGAGTAGCCGTCGCCTTTAACCACGTATTGATAGATCTCGCCGAGCGCCGTGGAGATGGGACCGAGCTGCGGCGTCGAGACCCCTTCGGGCAACTCGTCGGCGACCGAGCGGATGCGCTGCGAGACGATCTGCCTGGCGAAATAGATGTTCGTCCCCTCGTCGAACTCGACGGTGACCGCCGAGAGTCCGAACTGGGAAATCGAGCGCACCTCCTTCACGTTCGGCAATCCGTTCATCGCCGTTTCGATGGGATAGCTGACGAGCCGCTCGACGTCGAACGGAGAGTAGCGCCCCGCCTTGGTGATGACGAGCGTTTGGACGGGGGTGACGTCGGGGATCGAGTTGATGGGAATTTCCTGTAGCGCGCGGTAGCCGCCGAACGCCGCCAAGACGGTCAGCGCGATGGCGACGGCTTTTTGTCGTACGCTAAAATCTACGATTGCCTTTAACATGTCGGTGTTAGTCCTCCGCGAATTCCGAATATTTGCTCATCGCCTTCAAGTCGAAGACGTTCGAGACGGCGACCTCGTCGCCCTCGACGAGCCCCGAGGCGACGATCGCCTTGTCGCCCGTTTCTCGAGCCACGACGATGGGAATCTTCCTATAGGTGACGCTGTCCTTCTTCACGAAGACGTAGGCGTCCTCGCCCTCGTACTCGAGCGCGTCGAGCGGAACGACGATCGAAGGCGTCTCGGTTGTGGAGGTGATTTCCATCCGGAGGTTCTGCCCCGGTTTGGGCCAATTATCGACGGTGCGGACGACGGCGTTGACGGAGATGGATTTGTTCCGTTCGTCGAGCGCGGGATTGAGGGTGTTAATTTTTCCCGAGACGCGCTTATCGCGTTCGCCCTTGCTTAAAGCGACGAACTCGTCGCCCGGCTCCACGAACTCGGCGTCCTCGGGCGAGAGATAGCCGACGAGTCGGACGCGCGAGAGGTTGACCGTCTCGCCCATTTCCTCGTACGCCTCGACCGCTTCGCCGAGCGAGACTTCCACCCGGCTAACGACGCCGGCGATGGGGGAGCTCACGAAGAGAACGGGGGCGTCGTAGTCGCCTTGGATAAACTTCTCGATTTGCGCTTCTCCGACCCCGACGGATCGGAGACGGGCGCGGGCGGCTTTATAGCCGGCGCGGGCGCGGGAGTAGTCGGCTTCGAGTTGCTCGACTTCGCTTTCGCTGGATATGCGCTCGCTCGCCAACTCTTTGGCGCGGTCGTATTTATTTTTCACAAGCTTTTCCTCGGCGCGCGCCTTCACCAAATCCGAAACGAGGTTGGCGAACTCGAGACTCTCGAGCGAGAAGACGGCGCGACCGCGTCCGACGTATTCGCCTTCGCGTCGGTAGATACGCGCGATCCTTCCGTTGATCGGCGCGCTGATGATGGCTTGGTTGTCGGGCGCCGGCTCGACGAGGCACGGCGCGACGACGACGAACTTTGTCGGCTCGAGCTTCACGACCGTCGTCTTGACGTCCAGCTCCTCGGCTTGCGCCGACGTCATCGATACGATTCGTTCTTTCGGTCCGTTTTCGGCGGGGTCGGGCTCGGCGGTTTTCGGTTCCGGCGCGTCCTCGCCGCATCCGAAAAAGGCGAGCGCGAAGGCCGCGACGAGTGCGAATAGATGGGCTCTCATAGTGTACTCCGTTTTCCCATAGCCGGGGCGCGTCCTTCGACGCGAACCGCGCGGCGTTATTGTATAAAGACGACGTCGTCCTCGAGGAACCGCTCGAGATCGATCAAGCGGAGGTAGTAGTCGAGGAGGGACTCGTAATATTTCAATTGGATATCCACATACGACCGTTGGGTTTCGAGCAATCGGAGCGCGTCGATTTTGCCGACATCGAACGAGCGGGTCATCAGATCGAGCAGTCGTTGGGATTTCTCGTTGATCTCGCCTTGGAAGCGGTCGATGTAGCGTTTGCTGGTTTCGTAGCTGTGCCACGCCACCTCGATCTCTCGTTTGAGTCGAAGCTTGGTCGCCTCCTTTTCCGAGAAGCGCAAGTCTCGTTTCGCGTCGGCGCGTTCTATGGCGCCGGACTCGTTGGCGAAGAACCAGAGGGGAAGCTCGAGTCCGACCTCGAAGCCGTAGTTGTCGAATCCCGCGCCGAAATCTTGGAGAAAGACCGCCGCCTCGATATCCGGAAAGAGGGAGTAAGTCGCCTCGGAGCCCTCGGCGCCGGCGGCTCGGAGTCGGGCGCGCGCGGCGTTCATCGCGGGCTGGTCCTTCACGCGTCGGAGGATCGCGTCTTGGGGGATCCAGTACTCGAAATAGCTCAGCGAATCGGGGAAGAATATCGAGTAGGATTGTTCGTCGGGATCCAAGCCGATTAGCTCGAAGAGCGAGTAGCGCGCCACGTGGAGCCGACGCTCGGCGACGGAGAGGTCGTTCTCGGCTTCGGCGAGTCGGATCTCGACGTTGAGCGCGTCGAGTTCGTTCGCGTCGCCGAGTTCGAGCCGAGTTTGCATCGCTTTATTGAGAGCTTTCGAGAGTTCGACGTTTTTGCGCATCAGTCGCGTCCGCTCGATCTCGTAGCTGAGCCGGGCGTACACGGATTTCACGTCCCGCTTCAGCGTGCGGCGGGCGTCTTCCAGCTCGTATCGGAGCGCCTCGATCTCCCGGTCGTAGCGGTCGAGACGATGATAGGTCGCGAGCGGGAAGTCGAAGGATTGCGAGACGAACCAGCGCCGCTCGGCGACGGCGGGCGAGGCGTCGGGGTTGATTCCCTCTTCGGCGTAACCGACGACGGGGTTGGGGAGTCCGTAGCTCATGCGTCGTTCGGCTTCGAGGGCGCGGATGCTCTCCTTCACGGCGCGGAGCGTCGGGCTGCTCGCCTCGGCGTAGTCGAGCGCCGTGCGGACGGTCAGCGAATCGCCGGGCAATCCTCCGCCTCCCTTGTTCGTCTGTCCGAAAGTGGTCGGAAATCCGATAAGAAAAAAGATCGCGAGCGCGATCGCCCAACGCGCGGTTCGGGTAAGGTGGCTCATACGTTTACTTCGGATGTGTCGGAAAAAGCGAGTCGGCGGCGGGGGAGTGTTCGTCGTCCCGTCGAGCGGCTCCGTAAAAGAAAATAGCGAATTCATATATGAGACGCCAATTGAGACAAAAGGTTTAACCCGCAAGGGTCGGTTTCATGAGACGGGCGTCACACGTCGTGTTTTTGACTTGTTCGCAAACGCCAAAATTTCCATATTAATCAATAGATAAGAAAATCAACGTTCGGCGCCCGCCACAAGCGACGCGCGTCGGCGTGCTTAACGCGAGGCGGCGCTCGGTCGCTTCTTTTTTATTCTATAGAATAGGGGTTCCCTATGAAACATCGCACTATGTTGTTCGCGCTTGCGGGCGCGGTTTTGGCGTTGGCGGCGTTCGCTCTGATCGAGACGTCCGACCGCGCGATCGATCCTCGTCTCGAAGGCGTCCGATCGAGCGGCTCGCCGAAGGCGCACGCCGAGAGCAAAGCCGCCCGAGCGGAATATTTCCACAAAATGCTGCGCGATCCGCAAACCGACGCGGTTCCGAAAGACGCGCGCCGCGCCGATCTGGCGTTCTACGACGAGCTGACGCGCGAGAACGCGTTGGCGAAACCCGCGCTCGATTATAATTGGAGCGAAGTCGGTCCGACCGACGTCGGCGGCAGAACGCGCGGTTTGGATGTGGACGTAAGGAACGCCAACGTGGTGATCGCCGCGGGCGTATCCGGCGGCATTTGGAAATCCACCAACAAGGGCTCGACGTGGAGTATGAAGACGGGGACCGACCAGATACCGAGCGTTACCTTCATCGCGCAGGATAAACGATCCGGGCACGAGGATACGTGGTACGCCGTCGGCGGCGAGTATTGGGGCAACAGCGCCCGCTCCTCGAGCGCCTACTACTACGGCGCCGGGTTGTATAAATCGACCGACAACGGTGAGAGCTGGACGATCGTGCCCGGTACCGAGGCGGGCGATCAGTTTTCGTGGGATACGAAGTTCGACTACGTTTCCCGCATCGTCGTTTCCCCGACGACCGGTTCGCTCTTTATGGCGTCGCACGCGTTCGGCGTTTTCAAATCCACCGACGGCGGCTCCTCGTGGGACCTCGTCTTAGGCGGCACGAACGAGCATCGCTACGCCGACGTGGCGGTCAATTCCGACGGCGATCTCCTCGCGGCGGTCTGCGACCCGTTCAGCGGATACACGCCCGCGAACACGCCCGGTATCTATCGCTCGACCGACGACGGAGCCAACTGGAACTCCCTCGGCATTACGGGCTATCCGAGCCAAGGACAGATCTCGCGCAACGTGATCGCCTTCGCGCCCTCGAATCCCGATATCGCCTACGTCTTAATGTACACCGGCATGACTTCCGGCGGCAAGGACGTCGTGAAATTCTTCAAGCTCGACCTCGGCGCGATGACCTCCAACGACCGGAGCGCGAACTTGCCGGACTTTATGGACAGCCCGCAAGGATACATCGCCACGCAAGGCGGCTACAATATGACGCTGGCGGTGAAGCCCGACGACGAGAATTTCGTGCTGATCGGCGGCACTTCGCTCTTCCGCTCGACCGACGGTTTCGCGACCTACCCGAGCAACCAGAGCGAGACGTGGATCGGCGGCTACCATCCTTCGCAGTTCTTCTACCCCAATCTCCACCCCGACGTCCACAGCTTCGCCTTCGAGCCGGGCAACCCCGACGGCGTCTGGTTCGGGCACGACGGCGGCTTGAGCTACACCGACGATATTACCCAAGCGGCGGGCGCGGTTTTCCCGTGGCAGAATAAGAACAACGGCTACAACGTCACCCAGTTCTATCGAGTCGCGCTCTACTACGAGGCGGGCGACAACCGCGTGATGGGCGGAACGCAGGATAACGGCACCCCGACCTTTACCGTCGGCGGCGACTCGCACGACGCCTCCTCGGGAGACGGCGCCTACTGCTACTTCGGCTACAACTACGCCTACACCTCCACCCAAAACGGATCGGTGCAGCGCGTCGATTATCACCCGACCACCAATCTTCCCGACCGCTCGGAAGGGTATCGACTGCTCCATCCGCTTTACGCGACGGGACAGCTGTTCATCAATCCGTTTCGCTTGGATCCGAACGACGAACGCGTGATGTATTACGCGGCGGGCGACACGATCTACCGGAACCAAGAGATCACCTCGACGCCCGAGAATCCGAACTTTGTCGGCATCGTGCACCAATGGGAGGATCTTGAAAACGTGACCGCCCCCTCGACCGACTACGTTATCTCGGCGATGGAAGTCTCGCAAGGAACGCCCGATCATCGACTGTATTTTGGCGCCTCCTCCTCCGACTACGCGCCCGTCTTGTGCCGCCTCGACAACGCGGACGAGGCGACGAGCGGCCTTGTGACGACGACCGTCTCCGCCGAAACGGGCGGCTGGGTGCAGGATATAGCGGTTAACCCCGAGAACGCGGACGAGATTCTCGTCGTGATCTCGAACTACGGCGTGCCGAGTCTCTTCCACTCGACCGACGGCGGCGGCACGTTCACCGACGTCGAGGGCTCGCTCTACGACGCCGCCTCGCGCGGTCCCTCGTTCCGTTGCGCCGAAATTCTCCCGCGCTCCGACGGCACGCTCTATCT
>WJMR01000107.1 GCA_014727845.1 Ignavibacteriales bacterium | reverse complement strand
GTGCGGCAGCTCCATCGGGTCGTAACCGACGTGGCATGCGACGCACTCCTGCTTGCCGTGTGAGGACATCCGAAAGACGTCGTTATCGACGTACATCGAGACCTCGCGGTCCCCGACCTCCATCGTCAGATCTTCGTCCTCGTGGCACATCATACAGTCTTCGTTCGATTGCGCGAGCGTCGCGCCGCCGAAGAGGAGGAAGAGCGCGAAGAACGGCGCGCAAACTCGATTCGTTACGGTTCCAACTTTTTTCATATCGTCCGCCGTGAAATAATGTTCAAGAAAATCTCGTATGCGATAATTCGAGCGCTCAATGCGCCCCCTCCTCGGCGTGATGCCCGAAGAGATCGAAATGCTTGGAAATCCACACAAACGCGATGATGTTCAGCGTTACGAGCATCGCCGTTAAGCTCGCCTCCATAAAGGAGGGGAAGTAGGAGACGCCCGCGGATTTCGCAATCGAGGTGATCGACACGTTCAACCGATTGAAAAGGAAACCGAAGACGGTGAGCGTCGCGGCGACGAAGAGCCACGTGCGGGAGGTCTTCGCCTTTGGGGAAAAGATTAGCACGACGGGCAGGAAGACGCCGATGATCGTCTCGAGCCACCACATATAGGTTTCCGTCTCGGGCACGGCGAGCAACGCGAACTTACCGTCGATTCCAAACTCGACCATCTTGCCGAAAAAGAGAATAACGAGCAAGACGCCCGTTATGCGCATAATCTCGGAGAGGAGCGAGAATTTAAGCTTGTGATCCATACCGCGCGAACTCATATACGCCTCGAAGGTGACCATCGAGAATCCGACGGCGATCGCCGAGATATAGAACCAGACGGGCAGCCAGGTGGAATACCAGAGCGGGTGCATCCTGGTCGGGACGATGAGAAAGAGAGACCCGAGCGAGGATTGGTGGAGCGTCGAGAGCACCACGCCCGCGATCATAATCGGGACGATGAGCTTGTTGACGAGCTTATGATAGACGCCGACGGGTTTGATGTGTCGGTATTTCGCCGCCGCCGAGGAGCTGAACTCGAAGAAGAGAATGGTGGTGTAGAACATTACGCACATCGCCACCTCGAAGAGCGCCGAGTGGTAGTTGCCCATAATGAGCGGATGCCAGATGTTCCACGGCTTTCCGAGATCGATCAGCAACGAGACGATGACGGTGACGTATCCAAGGAACGCCGTCAGAATCGCCGGTCGGGTGAGCGGCTCGTATCGGTGGATGTTGAAGATGTGCGCGACGGCGCAGATAGTGAAACCGCCGGCGGCGAGCCCGACGCCCGTTACGACGTCGAAGCCGACCCAAAGCCCCCACGGGAATCGGTCGCTTAAGTTCGACACGGCGCCGAGTCCCTCGGTTACCCTCACGTAGAGGGCGTAAACTCCGGCGAGGAGTATCAGACCGGCGACGACGCGCCAGAAGGTGGCGCGGAGAGGAAATTTATCGGTCATCGTTTTCCGCCTTGTTTTGTTCGCGTTCTTCCCGAGCGATTTTGTTCTTCCGCTTGGTGAGCCAATACATGCCGCCGAGAAAGACGCTCGAAAAGGCGACGATGCCCGGCACTTTCTCCAACGCCGCCATCGTGAAGGTTTCGAGCGGCTCCTTCGGCAACGCGGTGTCGTAGGCGAATTGGTGGAACGGGATCGGCGAGAGGAGCAGCACGTTGCAGCCGCCCGCCTCCTCCAAGCCGTAGATGTGTTGGTAATAGCGATCCGGCTCGGCTTCGAGTCGGCGCTTCGCCTCTTTCTTAAGGTCTTCGAGGTCGCCGAAGAGCGTCGCGCCGCTCGGGCACGCCTCGGCGCATGCGGTCTCTTCGCCGCGCACAACGCGATGGTGGCACATCACGCACTTCTGAACTCTCGGCGCCAGCGAATCCCACTCGTATCGCGGGATCATATGCGGGCACGCCTGCATACAGTAGCGGCACCCCATACACGCGTCGGCGTCGTACACCACGGGTCCCTCGGGCGTCTTCTCGAACGCGCTTACGGGACAGACCGACACGCACGTCGGATACTCGCAGTGCATACAGAGCCGGCGCATATAGATGTCGCCGTATTCCTCGACCACGGTGTAGGAATCCGCCGAAAGGCGATCTTTGAGGAAATCCGCCGAGGTGACGGGATTGTTAAACTCTTTCTTACAGGCGTCGTAGCACGCGCCGCACCCCTGGCATCGGTTGACGTCGAATAGGAGACCTTTCGGCTTCATAATACTCTCGTTTTTTTCGGATCGGTGGCGCTCGGCGCGGGCGATTTATTCTCCGGCGAGCGCGAGGTTACGCGTTCCAATAAGATTGCAATATCCATACCAAATAACGACTCGTCGGTCGTATTTTTATAACAGACTAATTTACAATGCATTACCAATATATTATGAGTCGGCAAATTCTATTTGAAGCCCAAAAGCGCCGAATTATTCGGCAATCATTTTCTCAATTGCGATAAGAGAGACTCTAACGACGGGGAATATCCGAGAAGTAGCTATAATTAAAGGGCTTACAATGAACCCTCTCCTGCCAAAAAATTCAACAACTTTTTTTTTGAATCTTTTTCCGTTTTTTTTCGTCTTACTCGGGAACTAATCGGGAGCGTTCTCGGTTAGTGCTTATGAATCCCGCAAGACAGACGGAAACGGGGATTCCGAATTGACAGAGTATTTCGTTCTTTTCTTTTATTGGAGAGTTAATGATTCGTCCGAATCACTTTGATCGAATGATCAACTGGCTGAACCATAATCTGGTGAATCCTATCGAAAAAGTTCAAGCCGACTTATTCGACTACGAACCCTACAAAGACGAACAAAACTTCAACACCCATAACAACGCATAAACATCATCGCTTCCCTGCATTGACCCCGAGGGGCTCTTCCCGGAGCCCCTTTTTTTATGTACCGACTCGACGAGAGAGAATCTCCGCTATCTCCTTTATAAGAGCATATAATTAAAAAGAGCATAAAAAAGGCGCGATCGCTCGCGCCCGGAAATCCGACGTTCGTTACGCGCCAAGCCGATCGGCGCCGATTACGACGACGCCTATTTAACCAACGCCATCTTCTTGGCTTGGATAAAATCGCCCGCCGAGATCCGATAGACGTACACCCCGCTGGCGAGTCCGCTCGCGTCGAAGACGACGAAGCGCTCCCCCGCCCGCATCCGCTCTCCTTCGAGCGGCGCGGCGACCTCCTCACCCAACATATTATAGACTCGAAGATCGACGACCGAAGCGATAGGGAGCGAGAATCGGATCGTCGTTCTCGGGTTGAAGGGGTTCGGATAGTTCTGCGCCAACCCGTAGCCCGCGGGCCGTTCGCTCCGCTCCTCGGTTTGCGCCTTCACCGCCTCCATTCGCTCGAGGGATTGCGCCGTCTCGAAGTGGAAAAAGTAGAGCCACCAATTGTTGAGCTTCCCCTCCTTGTTCAGCCCCTTATATCGCGGAATGTGGTTAAACCACCAGCGTTGGTAGCCGTATTCGTTATACCCCCACTCGGCGTTGTTTATCTGCTCCCCCTCGCCGTCCACGTTCGGATAGCGGAACCAGTTATTCGCGTAGGAATAAACCGTTCGCGTGTTCGAGTAATCGTAGTCGCTCTCGCCGTTCGGGGGGAAGTGACAGTTGCCGACGTGCGCCTCGCCCGGCTTCTGGAGGTCGAACTGCGAGAAGAGCTCCCAATCGTTCGGATCGCTCGGCGCGGTCGTCGAATAACGATTCCGCCATTGGTCGTCGAACGCCTTCAACGCGGCGCTCTCCATCCTATGCCCGAAGCCATGGCCGTTATAATCCCGTTCGTAGTTGATCGCGGAAATCGAAAGCAGGTTCTTGCACGGGGTTCCTTGGATCGGCGAAGAGTTCCACCAAAAGGCGTTTTCGCCCGCCAAAATCGTTTCCGCCATTCCCTCGTACGGGAACCCGAACACCCAAATCTCGTGCACCGAGTCGGCGTCGCGCTTAGTGCAGAAGTCGTAATACTCGATCATCTCGGCGTATTGATATTTGATCTTACCGGCGTTGTGGTAGTTGTTCAGCGTCGTCCACCCCGGCTCGCTAAAATATTGTTGGATGATCGCGGGCGTGGCGCGCGCGCCGTCGTAGTCGGTAAAGAGCGTGTCCTCGTCGTGGATCTCCACGATCTCGATTAAGAATACGCTGTCGGTTACGTAGTGGAACCAGTCGTCCATCTCGTCGAGCTGATCGTAGGGATCCTCCCAGCCCATCATTTCGTGGAGGCGCTGTCCGTTCGGAAGGCGCGGATCGTCGATGACGGCGGCGACCTTAATCACGCGCGTCGAGTCGTTCTCGCTTTGGAAATCCTCCAAAACGCGCACGGTCGTCGCGCCTCGGAGCGACCCGTCGTCGTTGGAGACGGTGATCAAAACGCTTCCCGTGTCCTTGGCTTGCAACACGTCTCCTTCCTCCACGCTCACCGCGGTCGGATCGGCGCTCGAGAACGTCAACGCGCCGCCGAACTCGTAGGGAACCAGCTCGCCCCGCTCGTTCGCCGCCATCGCCGCTATTTCCATCGAGGCGCCGAGCTTGATCGTCGTCGGGGAAGGAAGGATAATCAATCGCGAGTAGGTCGCCGTCTCGTAGAGCCGCCACTCGGCGATATAAACGGCGAAAGACGTTTTTCGGATCGTCAACCGTATCGCCCCGACGGTCGTCTCCTCAAACGCCGTCGAGTCGTCCGCCCCCGCCGCAATTGCTTTAGCGGAAACGAGCGTTTGGCGGCTCCCCGTCGGCGCGTCGAGATCGGCGACGTCGTCCGCAATTTCGATCGTCGCTTCCGCCCCCGCCGTCGAGAGGCGTACGACCGTCGAAGTCAACGAAACCGGCTCGGCGAACGCCAACGTCACCGTCACCGAGTCCGGCGTCACCGAACCGAGCGCGGTCGATTCGGCGCCGTCGAACGCTTGAAAGAGGTCGTCGGTCAACCCTTCCGGCAGAACCGTCGCCGTAATCCCGCCTTCGTCGATCCAACGTTCTATGTCGATCCGTTCGGGGGATTCAATTTGGCAATACGCGGCCACGGCGAAAGTAAATAGTAAAACGATGATGTTTCGCATAAGACTTCCAATGAATTGACGAGTGGTTGAATTGTGTTGCCATAGCACGATTTTCCTTATCCTATAGTAAGCAAATCCGAGCCGACTTCCCAAACGCAATCGGTCTCTTTCCACCTTTCGATTTGGAGACGATCTCATTTCTCCTTATATTTGGTCATTACACCAATTAACAAAGCGATCTATGAACCCGAACAACGCGATAACCGCCAAAGCCGAGGTTTTTAAGGCGTTGGGACACCCCACTCGCCTTTATATCGTCGAGAAGCTGGGCGAGGGGGAACGTTGCGTCTGTAAGTTCGTCGAGGAGATCGACGCGGATTTCTCGACGATATCCAAACACCTTTCCCTCTTAAAGGCCGCCGGCGTGGTGGAGGACGAAAAGCGCGGCAAACGCGTCTATTACCGCCTTCGGATGCCTTGCGTGCTCCGCGCCGCCGAGTGCGTCGAGGGCGCCTTGCACTCCGCCGCCGCGAGCGAACTCGTCCGTCTCGAAAGCAAATAACCGAATATTTGGCGCATTTAGAAAACGAACGCGTTTATGGATAAATCCGATCTCAAGACGTTCGCGATCATCCTCGCCGTCTTCCTCCTGTTTTATTACGTCCCGCCCGACAGCCCATGGCTCCATGCCGCGCTCGCCAACGGCGTCGCGCTCGCGAGCGACTACGCCCGCGCGCACGTCCTCCTCTGCCTCGTTCCCGCGTTCTTCATCGCGGGCGCCGTCTCGACGTTCCTCGATCGGGCGACCGTAACGCGCCACTTGGGCGCTTCGGCGAGCAAAACGAAGGCGTACGGCGTCGCCTCGATCTCGGGCGGCGTCCTTGCGGTCTGCTCCTGCACCGTCCTACCGATGTTTGCGGGGATATACCGAATGGGCGCGGGACTCGGACCGGCGACGACGTTCCTCTACGCGGGACCGGCGATCAACGTCTTGGCGGTCGCGCTCACCGCGAGCGCGCTCGGCGCCGAGTTGGGCGTCGCTCGCGCCGTCGGCGCCGTCGGCTTAAGTCTCGTCGTCGGACTCGCCATGGCGGCGTTCTTCCGAACAAAGCCCCGCGCCGACGCGGCGAACGATCCGCTCGCCAAAGCGGACGCCGACGAGAGTTCCCTCGGCGTCGCCTCGGCGATAACGGCTGCGCTTATCGGAGCGCTCGTCTTCGCCAATTGGAGCGACGCCGATCCGACAATGGCGCCGATCAAGTGGTACGTCGTCGCGGTGTTCGGCGTCTCGCTCGCGGCTATTCTTGTGGCGCGGTTTCGCCTCCCCCTTTGGCGGATCGCCGCTTCGATTGCGGCGACGGGCGCGGCGGCGTTCGTCGATCCGACGTTGGCGTTCACCGTCGCCGGAGCCGGTTTGGCGCTTACGCTCCACGCCGAGGGGGGCAAGCTCGGCGAGTGGCTGGAAGAAACGTGGGGATTCGCCAAGCAAATTATGCCGCTTCTCTTTATCGGCGTCTTCGTCGCGGGCGCGGCGTTCGGCGCGCACGAGGAACCGGGGTTAGTGCCCCCCGAGTGGGTGCGCGAGGCGGTCGGCGGAGAATCCCTCCTCGCCAACGCGCTCGCTTCGGCGCTCGGCGCGCTTATGTATTTCGCCACGCTCACCGAGATCCCGATTATCGAGGGACTCCTCGACGGCGGTATGGGCGAAGGTCCCGCGCTCGCCCTGCTCCTCGCCGGACCCGCCGTGAGCTTGCCCAATATGCTCGTCGTAAGGAGCGTGTTGGGAACGCGGAAAACGCTCGCGTTCGTCGGCGTCACCGTCCTCGTCTCGACGGCGGCGGGTTTCGTTTACGGCGCGATGTTCTAATTCCAACCAAAGAAAGGACGCGACTATGCGTTTACAAATACTGGGCGGCGGATGCCCGAAATGCGAGAAACTCGCCGAACGAACCGAAGCCGCGGCTAAGGAACTCGGCGTCGAATACACGATCGAGAAAGTGACGGACGTCAACGAGATCGCCTCGCTCGGCGTGATGGCGACTCCCTCGCTCGTCGCGGACGGCGAGCCGAAGATCGTCGGGAAAGTCCCGTCGGTCGCCTCGATCAAGGAGACGCTCGCGGGGGCGAGCTCGTAAATCCACGCACAAAAGGAGACAACGATGGCGTACGACAAACTACGCGTCCTCTTCCTCTGCACGGGCAACTCGTGCCGAAGCCAAATGGCGGAAGGGTGGGCGCGCGCGCTGAAGAGCGACGAGATCGAAGCGAAATCGGCGGGGATAGAGACGCACGGACTCAATCCTCGCGCCGTTAAGGTAATGGCGGAAGCGGGCGTCGATATTTCAGGACACCGTTCGACGCACGTGGAGGAACTGATCGACGACGGATTCGACTACGTCGTAACCGTTTGCGACCACGCCAACGAGAATTGCCCGTTCTTCCCCGGCGACGTTCGGCGCGTCCACAAGAGTTTCGAGGATCCGCCGCGACTGACCAAAGCCATGGAGGACGAGGAGGATATTCTCGCCGTCTATCGGCGCGTTCGCGACGAGATCCGCGAGTTCGTCGCCTCTCTCCCCGCGGGTTTCGCGAAGGAAGGAGGCGACCGATGAGCGTCCCGACCGACCGCGCGTCGAAACGAAGAATGAAAAGCGTTTTCGAGCGTTACCTCACGGTATGGGTCGCGCTCTGCATTCTCGCGGGCGTGGCGCTCGGCAACCTCGCCCCGTCCCTCGCAAAAACGCTCGACGGAATGTCGATTACGGTCAACGGCGCGCCCGTCGTTAGCGTGCCCATCGCCGTGTGCCTGTTCCTGATGATGTATCCCATCATGGTCAAAATCGATTTCGCCCGCGTGGTGCGCGCGGGCAAGCGCGGCAAGCCCGTGTTCCTAACGTTGTTCATCAACTGGGCGATCAAGCCGTTCACGATGTACGCGTTCGCCATGCTTTTTCTCGGCGTTCTTTTTCGCGGCTTCATCGGTCCGGAGGAGACCGACCTCGTCAAGCTCCCCCTCGGAATCGATCCTCAAGTAGGAACGACGCACGGCGCGGGTGCGGTGGTTATGCACGAGGGCGTCAAGATGCTCGAGATCCCGTTATGGCGAAGCTATTTAGCCGGCGCGGTGTTGCTCGGCGTCGCCCCCTGCACCGCGATGGTGCTAGTCTGGAGCTATCTGGCGAAAGGCGACGAAGGATTGACGCTGGTGATGGTCGCCGTCAATTCTCTCGTATGCTAGCGCTCTACGGCGTCTTAGGCGGATTTCTGCTCGGCGTCGGCGAGCTTCCCGTGCCGTGGCGGGCGCTATTGTTGTCCGTCGCCGCGTATGTCGCGCTTCCGCTTGCGGCGGGCTATGTTTCGCGGAAGCTTATCATTCGCCGATTCGGCGAGCGATGGTTCAACGAGAAATTCATCCGCTTCCTCACCCCCATTACCATCGCGGCGTTGCTCGCCACGCTAACGCTGCTGTTCAGCTTCAAGGGCGATGTGATCCTCGATAATCCCGCGACCATATTATGGATATCCATCCCCTTGTTCACGCAAACCGTCGTCGTCTTCGCGCTCGGCTACGGCGCCGCCAAGCTTCTCCGCCTCAATTACGAGGACGCCGCGCCCGCCGCGATGATCGGCGCCTCGAACCATTTCGAGGTCGCGATCGCGACGGCGGTGATGATCTTCGGCCTCTCCTCGGGCGCCGCGTTGGCGACGGTCGTCGGCGTGCTCATCGAAGTGCCGGTCATGCTGTTGCTCGTGGAAGTCGCTAAGCGGACGGCGAAGTATTTCCCGAGTATGCAAACGCCAAGCGAGCCCGAAGCGACGCGGTAGAATCCGCCGCGTCGTCGATCATTTATCACGCGCCTAACGAGTGCATATGCCCGCCGACGTTACGCGCCGAACGCTTCGACGATCTTCGGAATAATCCACGTCCAACCCTCCTCGGGTCTTTTCGTAATAGATCGTCGCCGCCTCGATATGTTCGGGCAATGATTTGGCTCGATACGTCTCGGGCTTTACGCTCACCGCCACGTCGCCGATCATCCCGTCGATTCCCCTCGCTTCTTCTGAAGCCGTCGCCATTCGGCTCGGCGCGTTCAATTGCTCGGCGACTTTCTTGATGATCGCATACTGCGCGCGCAATCCGACGAACGTTTTAACGATCACCAAATCGCGAACCAAGCGTCAACGGTTTCGTCGTCGATCTTCTCGAGCGCTTCTCGTAAGTTGGCGATCATCGCCTTGATCTTCGTCGCCGCTTCGTCGAGCGCGTCGGGATGTCTCTCCGGATACCACCGCTCCCACTCCTCGATCGTCTTTCCGGAGAATTGTTGTATTAGCTCGCTCATCTGCCCGACGACACGGGGACGCGTTCCTTGCGCATTTTGGTTGGCGAGGTTCAATAGTTGTGCGGCGTATTTAG
>WJMR01000001.1 GCA_014727845.1 Ignavibacteriales bacterium | reverse complement strand
CCGAGGCGTACGAGTTGCCGACGGAAATCGCGGTCTTCGCGCAGATTGTCGCGCTCACAACGCTGATTCTTCTATTCGGCGAAATCATCCCCAAGTCGTTCGCCTCGAAGCGTCCGCGTAGATTCGCGAGCGCCGTCGCCGTTCCCCTCTATTGGATTTGCGTGGCGGTCTATCCCGTCGCCGAAACCGCGACGGCGATCATTCGCTCGATCGTCGCGCGAGCGCGATTCGACGAACGCGGCGCGGCGATGACCGACGAGGAGATCCTCCACCTCGCCGATCTGGGGCAGGAAGAGGGGGCGATCGAGGAGAGCGAGCAAGAGTTGATCCGAGGCATCGTCGCTTACCGCAACACGCAAACACGAGAGGTGATGATCCCGCGCGTGGATATGGCGGCGATCTCCGCCGACGCGTCGTTCGACGAGGCGACGAGAATCGTTCGGGAGAGCGGGCACAGCCGACTTCCCGTTTACGACGGCGACGTGGACGAGATCGTCGGCGTGCTCTACGCGAAGGACCTGTTGCCGTATTTGAAAAAGGGCGCGGATCGGCGGAGCTTTAAGCCGGCGAAGATAGCGCGCAAGCCGCTCTACGCGCCCGAAACGAAATTCATCAGCGATTTGATGCGAGAGTTCCAAGCCAAGAAGACGCACCTCGCCATCGTGGTGGACGAGTACGGCGGCACGGCGGGCTTGGCGACGTTCGAGGACGTCATCGAGGAGATCTTCGGCGAGATCCGCGACGAGTTCGATAAGGAGGAAGCGTCCGTGGTTCCGGCGGGAGAGAACGCCTACCTCGTCAGCGGCGCGCTCTCGGCGCACGAACTCGACGAGTTGATCGGCGTCGGCGTCGCCTCCGACGAGGACGACTACGATTCGGTCGGCGGCTTCGTCATCCACCATGCGGGAGAGATTCCGAATCGCGGTTACCGAGTGGAGCGAGAAGGTTATACCTTTACGGTCAAGGAAATCGTGAATAATCGCATCACCAAAGTGCTCGTTGAAAAAGCATGAAAAAGGGATGCTTCATAAAACTCGTCGTGGTCCTGACTCTGCTCGTCGCCTTCGCGCTCTACGTTGTGCAGAACAAGCTCGACGACTGGGTGCTCGATCCCGCGAAGGGCTATCTCGCCGACGAGGCGACGGGCGCGCTCGAGCGAGAGTTGACGTTCATCGAAGACTCGCCGGCGAAGGACTCGTTGCTCTCGTATTTCAACCGCTCGATGCGAGAGGCGAAGTTTCTCAAGATCGAGGATTTCGACACACTCAGGTTGGAGAACTTCGGCGATTCGGTCGCGCTAAAAAGTTTCGAGGAATCGCTCGGCTACTATGCCGCCGACAGCATACTAACGGAGGCGGAGCTGGAACGCCTCATTCCCTACATCGATTCGTTGACGAAAAATGGACAAGAATAGAAAAGCGGAAGTGAAAGTCGGCGTCACCGTAACGGCGGCGGCGATACTGCTCGTGTGGGTTATCGGATGGGCGCAGAATATTTCGTTCGGGGACGAACGCGCGCGGGTCGAAGTGTTTTTTCCAAACGTGGCGGGTCTCGAGATCGGCGATCCCGTCGCCGTCAACGGCGTGCGCAAAGGATACGTGGACGACGTCGAGGTCCGTAGGACGGGCGTGATCGTCTCCCTCTCGATGGAGCCGGACGTCGATCTCCGCGCCGACGCGGAGTTCTTTATTAATATGCTCGATTTGATGGGCGGCAAGCGGGTGGACGTCCGTCCCGGTTCCGCCTCCGAGACGTTCGATCTCGCCGACACGGCGACGGGCGTCTTCAACGCGGACATCCCCGCCGTGATGGCTATGGCGGGATGGCTCGGCGAGGAGTTGCCGCCGCTGATGGAGCGACTCAACCTCACGCTCGAAAGCGTCAACGAGTTGCTCGACGATCGGGAGATGCGAGACGACCTGAAGCTCGCCGTCGCCAACCTCGCCGTCGCGTCGTCGCGGATGAACGCGATGCTCGCGGAGAATCGGGAGAACGCGCGCGTGATGATGGAGCAAGGCGCCGAGCTTACCCGATCCGCCAACGAAACCCTCGACGCCAATCGCGAAGGAATTACGACGGCGCTCGAGCAAACCAACGAGACGCTCGCGGCGACGAACCGATTGATCGCCAAGCTCGACGCCGTGCTCGAGGAGACGGCCGCGCAAGAGAACAACGCGGGACGCCTCCTCTACGACGAGACGCTCGTCGAAGATCTTCGGCAATCGATCCGCTCGCTGAAAGAGGTCTCGAAACTCTTGAACGAACAACTCGAAGGCGACGGCATTAAGGTGGACGCGTATGTTTTTTAAGAGGACGACGATCACGGCGTTGGTCGCGGCGTTCGCGTTTTCCGCGTGCGCGCAGGAAGCGACGGAAACGGGACGCCCCGGCGAGGCGCGCGCAAAAAACGGTATGGTCGTGACGGCGGAACCCTTGGCGACCCGAGTCGGCGTCGCTATTCTTAAAGAAGGCGGCAACGCGGTGGACGCGGCGGTCGCGGTCGGGTTCGCGTTGGCGGTCGCCTATCCGCGCGCGGGCAACATCGGGGGCGGCGGATTTATGACGATATCTTTGCCCGACGGCTCCGCGACGACGATCGACTATCGCGAGAAGGCGCCGCTTTCCGCCACGAGGGATATGTATCTCGACGAGGAAGGGGAGTTCCTGCCGGAGAAAAGTCAAGAGGGCGTCACTTCCGCGGGCGTGCCGGGCGCGGTCGCGGGCTTGCTCCTCGCGCTCGAACGATACGGCACGATGGAGATCGACGACGTCCTCGAACCGGCGATCGAGTTGGCGGAGAACGGATTCGTCGTCTCGCCGGCGTTCGCGCGGAGTCTTCGCTATTACCACGAGAGCTTCCTGAAACACGAATCGACGAAACGCGCGTTTACCAAGGACGGCGAGCCGTACGAGCCGGGGGAGACGTTCGTGCAGGAGGACTTGGCGGCGACGTTGGAGGAGATCGCCGACGAAGGGCGCGACGGATTTTACCGAGGATGGGTCGCCGACTCGATCGTGGCGCAGATGGAGCGGGACGACGGCTATATCACGCTCGAGGATTTGGCGCGCTACGAGGCGGTCGAGCGCGAACCGATACGCTTCGACTATCGCGGTTACGAAATAATTTCGATGCCGCCTCCGAGCTCGGGGGGCGTCGCGTTGGCGGAGATCCTCAACGCGATGGAGCGGATCGATCTCGAGTGGCGGGATTGGGGGAGCGCGCGGTTCGCGCATCATTTTATCGAAGTCTGCAACCGCGTTTACGCCGATCGCGCGAGACACTTGGGGGATATGGATTTCTACGACGTTCCGATCGCGTGGCTGACGTCCGAACAATACGCCGACACGATCGTCGCGGGCATAGGCGACGCCGCCACGCCCGCCGACTCGATCTCGCACGGCGAGCCGTATCCGCTCGACGAAAGCGAGGAGACGACGCACTACTCGATCTACGACTCCTCGGGAACGGCGGTGAGCGTAACGACGACGATCAACGACTCGTACGGCTCGAAGACGGTCGTCGGCGGAGCGGGGTTCTTCCTCAACGACGAGATGGACGACTTCTCGGCGAAACCGGGCGAACCAAATATGTTCGGATTAATCGGCGGCGAGGCGAACGCCGTCGAACCGGAAAAGCGACCGCTCTCCTCGATGACGCCGACTATCGTGCGGAAGGACGGCTTGCCGTATCTCGTCGTCGGGTCGCCCGGCGGCGGCACCATCATCACCGTCGTCGCGCAGACGATTATGAACGTTCTCGATTTCGGTATGCCGATTCGCGAGGCGATCGACGCGCCGCGCCTGCACAGCCAGTGGTTGCCGGAGGGGTTTGTGTGCGAGCGGTTCGCGCTCTCGCGAGAGGCGCTCGAGGAGTTGGAACGCCGAGGACATGAGTATCGCGGAACGCGCTCGCTTGGATTGGTCGAAGGGATTCTCGTCGATCGCGAACGCGGCGTCGTCTTCGGCGCGAGCGACAGACGCGGTTCCGGCAAAGCGGCGGGCTACTGATGATACTCGGCGTCGGCGTGGACATCGTGGAGATCCCTCGGATTAAAGAGAGCGTCGAGCGCTTCGGCGATCGTTTTCTCCGTCGCGTTTTCACCGAAGCGGAGCTCGCCTACGCGATGGGCAAGGCGGCGCGCTACAATCATCTCGCCGCGCGATTCGCCGCCAAAGAGGCGGTGGCGAAGTGCCTCCCGAAACGCTCGACCGAAGGACGGATGACGTGGAAAAGCGTGGAGGTGGAGCGCGACTCGGACGGCAAACCGAGCGTCCGACTCGCCGGCGCGATGAGCGGATTCCTCCGATCCGACGAACGCATCGATCTCTCGTTGAGCCATAGCCGCGACTACGCCAACGCCGTCGCCATATGGCGCGTCGTCTCGACGGAGCTTGAGCGGGAACGGCTCGCCCCGCGTTGATTATTCTTGATCGAACGAGTATATTACTCGTCTAACTGTCGCTACTCGTATGCGTCCCACAAAAGCGATTATTCGTCTCTCGAATCTCGGACACAACTATCGCGAACTACGCAAGCGCGTGGCGCCCGCGAAAGTCGCGGCGGTAATAAAAGCGGACGCGTACGGACACGGCGCCGTAGAGGCGGCGCAAACGCTGGCGGATTTGAAAACGCCGCCCGAGTATTTCGCCGTCGCTTATGCGGAAGAGGCGAAGCCCTTGCGGAAAGCGGGCGTCAAGACGCCCGTCTTGGTCTTTGACTTATTGTCGAAGGATAATCTCGAAGAGGTCGTCGCCGACAATCTCGAGATAACCGTCGCCGACGAGCGACACTTACGCCTACTCTCGCGCGCCAAGCTTGAACGGCGCGTCGCCGTTCACGTTAACGTGGACACGGGGATGGGTCGCGTCGGAACGCCGTATCGCGAGGCGGTCGCGTTTATCCGAAAGGTCGCCGCCGCCCGAAACGTCAGGTTGGCGGGCGTCTATACGCACTTTGCGACGTCCGACGAGAAAGACAAGACGTTCGCGCGATTGCAGACGCGGCGGTTCAAGGAGATCGTCGATCGGCTCCGAGAGGAGGGCGTCGATTACGGCGTCGCGCACGCGGCGAACAGCGGCGGCGTTTTAGATCTACCGGAAGCGACGTTCGACATGGTTCGGCTCGGCATATCGCTCTACGGCTACTACCCGTCGCTCGAGACGAGCGAGTCGGTTCCGCTCAAACCCGTGATGGCGTTGGAGTCGAGAGTCGGGAGTTCGCGAATATACGAAAAGGGCGAGACGGTAAGCTACGGACGATTGTTCATGGCTCGACGCTCGACACGAATCGTCTCGGTTCCGATCGGCTACGCCGACGGCGTGAATCGAAACCTCACTCATCGGATGAAGGCGATTATCAAAGGAAGGATTGTGCCGCACGTCGGACGCGTGACGATGGACAGGATTATGTTCGACGTCGGCGATCTCGACGTTCGCGCGGGCGACCGCGTGGTGTTGATCGGCGAGGCGGGCGGAAAGCGAATCGACGCGTGGGATTGGTCGCGCGCGCTCGAGACAATTCCCTACGAGATTACGTGCGCGATATCCAAACGTGTCCCGCGCGTGTATCGACGATAAAACAAAAATACAAGCTTAACATGTTAAACGGTTAATAGATAAAACGACATGAAACTATACGCGGTAATAATGGCGGGCGGCGTCGGGTCGAGGTTTTGGCCCCGAAGCCGCGAGAAGACGCCGAAACAATTGTTGAACATTATCGGCGCCGAGACGATGATTCAGGCGACGGTGCGCCGATTGGAGGGTCTCGTCGATAAGGATCGTATCGTTATCGTTACGAGCCGACTCCATAAAGAGGAAATTCTTAAACAGTTGCCCGACGTGCCCGAAGCGAACGTCGTCGCCGAACCGTTCGGGCGCAACACGGCGGCGTGCGTCGGCGTGGCGTCGCTTATCCTGAAGAAGATCGATCCCGACGCGGTCTCGGTCGTGCTTCCCGCCGACCACATCATCAAGGACGAGGAGCTCTTCCGGAAGACGCTCGAACGCGCCGCCGCGTTCGCGAGCGAATCCAAGGGGTTGACGACCATCGGCGTTACGCCCACCCGACCGGAAACGGGATACGGCTACATTCAAATCGACGACGGCGAGCCGAGCGCGGGAATCCACCCCGTTCGTACGTTCGCGGAAAAACCCAACTACGCCACCGCCGTTCGCTTCGTCGAAAGCGGAGACTTCTACTGGAACAGCGGGATGTTTATCTGGCGCGCCGACGCGATACTCGAGGAGATGGCGACGTATATGCCGGAACTGACCGAGGCGTTGCGTATGCTCGAACCCGCCGTCGGGACGGAGCGATTCGACGAGGCGCTCGAAGAGGCGTACGGAATGGTGAAGAATATCTCAATCGACTACGGCGTTATGGAAAAGTCGGACCGCGTCTTTCTCACAAAAGGCGAGTTTGCGTGGAACGACGTCGGGAGCTGGGAGGAAGTCTATCAGCTTACCGAAAAGGACGCCGAAGGAAACGCGGCGGTCGGCGACGTATATCTCGATCGTTGCGCCGACTCGTACGTCTTTTCGCCCGGTCGATTCACCGCGGTCGTCGGGGTTGATAACGTCATCGTCATCAACGCGGGGGACGCGGCGCTCGTCTGTCGGCGCGATCAAGCTCAGGCGGTAAAGAAGGTCGTCGAGCATCTGAAGTTAAATCAGAAGAACGAGTACTTATAGAATGGCGAAGCGAGTCGTCGCGGAACGAGACGTCGCGGACGCGGCGAGAAGAGGCGAAGCGATTTGGCTCGAACGCGGCGACGTGGTGACGCCGTTGGCGCGTGACCGCGCGAAAGAACTCGGCGTCCAACTCGTCGTCGGCGAGCCGAGCAAGCGATTGGCGGGGGAGAAGGCGCCGAAAGCGGCCGCGCTCGCGTCGGATTGGGAGCGTCGAGCGTTGCGCGCGCTATTCGCTAAGACGCTCGAGCGACGCGGGTGGCGGACGATCGATCTCGGCGCGCGGAGCGACTCGAGCGACGAACGCGTCGCGGCGGCGGCGCGGGGAGCGAGGGAGCTTGTTCGTGGAAATGCGACGTTCGCGATTCTCTTGGACGACGTCGGGTTCGCGGCGACGGTCGCCAATCGGTTTCGCGGCGTCCGAGCGTTTGTTTGCGCCGACGAGTTCGCCGCGAAAATAGCGCGCGCCAAATACGACGCCGACGCGCTCGCCATACCCGCGGCGATCCTCTCGGAGGAGAAAGCGCTCGCCGTGCTCGACGCGTGGCTTACCGCGAACGACGAAAACGGCGACGAGCTCCGCGCAAAATAATCGCCGACTACGGGCGCGCTTGCTTCTTATGGAAAAATATTACATTATTGAATAGCGAGTTCATGGGAGTTCGTTCTTTAGAAAGGCGCTTCCGGCAAATCCAGCCCAACAATTCTTTTTCTTTCTTATCACCGCTGATAACACGATTTAAGGTTTCACTTGCACATTGTAAACGCGCGGGTCGTCGAAACCAAGGCGTTGTCGAAAAACATACTCCTTAAAAAATTCCACTCGCCCGAAATAGCGCGGAACGTCGCGCCGGGGCGGTTTGTGAACGTTAAAGTCTCCGAGTTCGGAGATCCGCTTCTGCGACGACCGTTCAGCGTCTGCGACGCGGACGGCGACGAGTTTTATTTGATGTTCGACGTTACGGGCAAGGGCACGCGCATTTTGGCGGGGAAACAAAACGACGAGACGATCGACGTCTTGGGTCCGCTCGGCAACGGGTTTACGCTCGAGGGAGACTACGAGACCGCCTTACTTGTCGCGGGCGGATTGGGCGCGGCGCCGTTCCCGCTCCTTGTAAAACGCCTCGCGGGTAAAAGGGTACTCGCGTTTCTCGGAGGAAGGACGCGCGCGGCGGTTCCCGACTACGGGATCCCGAACGCCGTCGTCGCCTCGGAGGACGACTCGGGAGATTTCCGAGGCACCGTCGTCGATCTCCTACGCGAGCGGGCGAACGAACTTGACGCTTCCACGACGAAGATTTTCGCCTGCGGACCGAACGCGATGCTCAAGGCGTTACAAACATTTTGTCGGGACGAGGGCTTCGCCTGCGAGGCCTCCCTCGAGTGCGCGATGGCGTGCGGCTTCGGCGTTTGCCAAGGGTGTCCCGTGGAAGTGAAATCGACCCCCGATCGTTACGCGCTCGTTTGCAAAGACGGACCCGCGTTCGATCTTCACGACGTGACCTTGCCATGACGCCCGACCTGTCGGTACATATCGCGGGATTGAAATTACGCAATCCAATTTTACTCGCCTCGGGCACGGTCGGCTACGGTTTCGAGATTTCCGAGCACGTCGATCTAAACAAGCTCGGCGGAGTGGTTGCGAAGTCGATCAGCTTGAAACCGCGCAAGGGCAATCCGCCGCCGCGCGTTACGGAGACGCCCTCGGGGATGATCAACGCCATCGGTTTGGCGAACGTCGGCGTGGACGAGTTTGTGGAGAAGAAAATTCCGTTCCTGAAAAAATTCGACTGCGCGCTCGTCGCCAACATCGCCGCGAGCACGATCGAGGAATACGAGGAACTGGCGCGGACGTTGGACGGCGTCGAGGAGATCGACGCGATCGAAGTGAACGTCTCGTGTCCGAACGTGAAGGACGGCGGGCTTTCGTTCGGGAACGACGCGGACGCCGTGGGGAACGTGACGCGCCGAACGCGCAAGGCGACTTCGAAACCGTTGATCGTCAAGCTCTCGCCGAACGTTCCGAACGTCGCCGCGTTCGCCAAGCGGGTGAAGGACGAGGGCGGCGACGCGGTAACGGCGATTAACACGCTCGTCGGCACGGCGTTCAACATCCACACGAGCAAACCGAAAATCGCGAACGTCGTCGGCGGACTTTCCGGACCCGCGATTAAGCCCGTCGCGCTCGCCAAGGTGTTGGAGATTTCCCGCTCGGTAGATATCCCGATTTTCGGCGTCGGCGGAATTATGAGTTGGGAGGACGTCGCCGAGTTCATGATCGTCGGCGCCTCGGCGGTGCAAATCGGAACGGCGAACTTCGTTAATCCGAATATAGGCGAGACGGCGCTGGAAGGATTACGCGATTACTGTGTCAACCGCGGACTTGAGAGGTTATCGGACGTCACCGCGTCCTATAAGATTTGACGAAATGAACGACGCGTATAAAAAAACGCTCGACCGACTATTCGGCTTGCAGATGATGGGCGTCAAGCTCGGGTTGGAGAACATCCGCCGCTTCTGCGACCGTCTCGGTAATCCACAGAACGAGCTCGAAGTGTTCCACGTCGCCGGCTCGAACGGCAAGGGAAGCGTCTCGTCGTTTCTGGCGAGCATGTTGCTGGAGGCGGGTTACGACGTCGGGCTCTATACGTCGCCGCACTACGTAAGGTTTAACGAGCGGATCCGCGTCAACGGCGTCGAGATCGACGACGAGTTTTTAGTGGAATTTTACCGGAAACACGAGTCGTTCATCGTCGAGAATAAGCTGACGTTCTTTGAAGTGACGACGGCGATGGCGTTCCAATATTTTTACGAGGCGGAGGTCGATTACGCCGTGCTCGAGACGGGTCTCGGCGGGCGACTCGACGCGACGAACGTGGTCGCCGAACCGCTCGCCGCCATCGTCACCAGCGTCAGCAAGGAGCACACGCACATCCTCGGCGACGACATTAAGCAAATCGCGACGGAGAAGTCGGCGATCGTTAAGCCGGGCGCGAACGTTTTCGAGGGGCGCCTGCCCGTCGAGGCGAGCGAGGTTCTCGAGGCGCGATGCGAGGAGACGGGGTGCGAGCTTTTCCGCGTGGACGATTACACGATTAAACGAGACGACTACCTCGAGTTCTACTCGGAGGAGATGAGCATCGGTCGGCTCGAGTCCGCGTTGCCCGGCGAATACCAGCGATACAACGCGGCGTTGGCGGCGTTGGCGATCCACAAAACGTTGCACCTCGTCGATCCCGCGATCTTTCAGCGCGGCGCGAAACGAGTGACGAGCAACGCCGGCGCATGGGGGAGGTACGAGATTGTTTCGGAGCGTCCGCGAATGATACTGGACTCGGCGCACAACGCCGAGGGGGTCGTCAACTTCCTTACGGAATTCCGAAACGAGATGCGCGAATACGATCGACGCATCCTCCTCTTCGGCGCGATGCGCGACAAGGCGCTCGACCTGATGCTGAAGGAGTTGGCGCCGTTCTTCGACAAAATATTACTCACGCGCGTGGATAACCCGCGCGCCGCGAGCTACGAGGAATTGGCGGCGATCGCCAAACGAGTGGATACGCCCGCCAAGCCGATCCGCGACTATTTGGGCTTCGTCGAATACTTCCTCGATCAACGGAATAACATCTGCCTGGTGGCGCTCGGAAGCGTCTATCTGGTGGGCGAAATTAAGAAACGACTAAAAGATCAACATGCATTTGAGCGGACCGCGTAGCCGCTCGGAACTCATCGCAAAAAGGGTTTAGCGTTATGAAACAAAAGACAGAAGGTATGGATATATCCGATCTGAAATCGAAGAAGATCGTCGAGCTGAACGAACTCGCGAAAGAGCTTGATATTCAGGGCTATCACGACCTTCGTAAGCAAGAGCTGATCTTCAAGATTCTCGAAGCGCAGACGGCGAAGGACGGGTTAACCTTCTCGAAGGGCGTGCTCGAAGTGTTGCCCGACGGCTACGGATTCTTGCGTTCGGCGGACTACAATTACCTTCCCTCGCCCGACGACATCTACATTTCCCCTTCGCAAATCAAGAAGTTTAACCTTCGCACGGGCGACTTCGTTTCGGGGCAAGTGCGTCCGCCGAAGGAAGGCGAGCGGTTTTTCGCGCTACTGCGAGTGGAGGCGTGCAACGGCGCCGATCCCGCGGTAGTTCGCAACCGTACGCTCTTCGACAACCTTATCCCGTTCCACCCGACGCGCCGCATCAGTCTCGAGAGCGCGCCGGGCGAGTACTCGATGCGCGTGATGGATTTGCTCTCGCCGATCGGCAAGGGTCAGCGCGGTCTCATCGTTTCCCCTCCGAAGAGCGGCAAGACGGTTCTGCTTCAGAAGATCGCCAACTCGATCACGCGGAACCATCCCGAGATCCGACTCATTGTGTTGCTCATCGACGAGCGCCCCGAGGAGGTGACGGATATGGAGCGGAGCGTCAACGGCGAGGTCATTAGCTCGACGTTCGACGAACCCGCCGAGCGCCACGTGCAGGTCGCCGATATGGTGATCGAAAAAGCGAAGCGTCTCGTCGAGGCGAAGGAGGACGTCGTTATCCTGCTCGACTCGATCACCCGTTTGGCGCGAGCGCACAACATCGTCATCCCGCATAGCGGCAGGATTCTCTCGGGCGGCATCGACTCTAACGCGCTCCACAAACCCAAGCGCTTCTTCGGCGCCGCGCGGAACACCGAGGACGGCGGTAGCTTGACGATTATCGCCACCGCGCTGATCGACACGGGGTCGCGGATGGACGACGTCATCTTTGAGGAGTTCAAAGGCACGGGCAATATGGAGCTGGTGCTTAACCGCGACCTGAGCGATCGTCGTATCTTTCCCGCCATCGACGTCAACAAATCCGGAACGAGAAAAGAGGAGCTGTTGGTTAAGGAGGAGGACTTGCAGAAGATCTGGATCCTTCGGAAAATCCTCAGCGATTTCTCGCCCGTCGAGGCGATGGAGTTCTTGCTCGACAAGATGCGCGGCACGATGAACAACAAGGAATTCCTCAATCATATGAATCAGTAGGCGGCTATGAGAAACGTCGCGACATTCGCGGCGGCGTTTCTGCTCGCGGGCGCGACGTTCGCCCAACCGAAGAACGATCCGGCGAGCGCCGCCTGTTATTACGCCGAAACAATCGCCCTTCCCCAAGGCGACGTCTATTTCGTCGCCTACGTCTATCGGGTGTGTCACGAGTTGATCGTCTTCGAGAAAAATGGGGACGGATTCGAGGCGACGTCCGAGTTGGTCGTCGAGTTCGCCGACGGAGAGTCCGGCGACGTGGTGTTTCGGGACGCGTATCGAGACACGGCGCTTGTTGCGGATTTCCGCGCCGCCTCCGCGCGCGACCGCTACGCTCAGGGTTTCATAATCGCCGAGCTCGAGGGCGATGCGTACGCCCTCGTCGCCAAATTCACCGACGTCAATTCCGACAGAACGAAGGACCTTAAACCCAAAGCGCTCGACGTCGAGGCGACGTATCGGAACGAGATCGGCGCGCCGATCGTCGTACGCGCGGGCGAGCGCGCGGGCGAGAATGAAGGATGGACGTTGGCGAATTTCGGAGGAGCGATTCCGTTTGGACCGCGCGAACATTGGCTAATCGTCCCCACACGCGATCTCGAAACTCGGCGCGTCGTCGTTTCTCTTCTCTCGGATTCCGACACGCTTGAAGTATCCTCCGAAGAGTTTCTCGACGCCGACGTCGCAATTAAAAAGCGGCGAGGCGAGATTCGTCTTACGCCGAGGGAAGGCGCGTCGGCGCGGTACTTCGTCGTGAAGGGGTTTTCTAATTCTTTGCGCGAGGGCGCCTATCGGACGAGGATCGTCGAGGAGGGCGGAACGCCCGACACAATCGAGACCGAGCTGTTCGTCCGATGGATTGACAAACCGATAGCGTTGCAATCGACCTACTACGCCATAACGATGTTGCGCTACGTCGAGGACGAGGAGGTCGTCGACGACTTGTTGGACGCCGATGATCAAGCGCGCGCGTTATTCGAGTATTGGGCGAGACGCGATCCGACGCCCGAGACCAAGTTCAACGAGTTGATGGCGGAGTACTATCGCCGCGTCGATCACGCGCGCGTCGAGTTCAGAACCTTCGAGGGGAAGGACGGCGCTTCGACCGACCGAGGCAGGGTTTATATTAAGTATGGACCGCCTTCGACGGTGAAGCGAGAGATGAACGAATACGGAGCGGCGATTGAGATTTGGCGATACGATAAGAACGACAAGGCGTTTCGGTTCGTCGATAAGTCGGGGTTGGGAAATTACAAATTAGAATAGGATCGCTATGCGCTGCGCGTTCACATGCGGCGACGTCAACGGAATAGGGCCGGAGATCGTCGCCAAAGTTCTCTCACGATTATCAACGCGCGCGCGTCCCTCCGAAAAGATTCTCTACTTCGCGCCCCGCAACGTATTCCACGATAGCGCCGATCGTCTCGGCGTTGCTATACCACACGAGATAGTTCGCGACCGGCTCGCCGTTTCGGAGGATCCCTCCGTCGTCTCGGTCGTCGATCTTGGGAGGGCGCGCCGCGCTCCGGGCAAACCCACGAAGACGTCGGGAAAGTACGCCGTCGCCGCGTTGGAGGGCGTCGTCGAGGGATTGACCGCTGGCGATATCGACGCCGTCGTAACCGCGCCGATATCCAAAGCGGCCGCGTGTTTGGCGGGCTTTGAGTTTCCGGGGCACACCGAGTTTTTCGCCGAGCGCGCCGGCGTTACGGAATTCGCGATGACCTTCGTCGGCAAGCGGATGAAGGCGGCGCTCGCCACCATCCACGAACCCCTCCGACGAGTTCCCGATTTAATTACAAAGGAATCTCTTCGACGACTCCTCGACGTTCTTGTTGCTTCTTTGCGAACCGACTTCGGCGTCGCCGGCCCAAGCGTCGCCGTGCTGGGCGTGAATCCGCACGCGGGCGAGGGGGGCGTCATCGGCGAGGAGGAGCGCGAGACGATTACGCCCGTTCTCCGCGAGTATCGCGGCGTTTGCGAGGGACCCTTTCCCGCCGACGCGTTCTTCGCGCGAAATCGGCAACGCGACTTTGATATGGTCGTAGGGATGTATCACGATCAAGCGCTCGTCCCGTTTAAGTCGATCGAACGGGGGACGGGCGTGAACTATACCGCCGGCTTGCCGTTCGTTCGCACTTCGCCCGATCACGGCACGGCTTACGATCTCTCCGATAAAGGCGTCGCGGACGAGACGTCGCTCTTCGAGGCGTATCGACTCGCCGTCGCGATTGCCAGGAGGCGACGGCGTGCGCAATAGAGCCAACTACTCGGCGCTCGCGAGAGTGTACGATCACCTGATGCGGACAATCGACTACGACTCGTGGGCGAAATATCTTTTTATGGTTCACGACGGCTACGGAGGAAGGTTCGGATCGGCGTTGGAGTTGGCGGCGGGGTCGGGAAATATCTCGCTTCGGCTCGCTCCGAAATTTCGGGAATATGTTTGCTCCGACTTATCGTGGCGTATGCTCGGACAAAAGGATGTGGACGGCGCGTCTCGAGTGGCGTGCGATATGACCGCCTTGCCCTTCGCGCGCGAATTCGACGCGATGTTTGTCGTCTTCGATTCGGTGAACTACTTGTTGGAAAAAGATCGCGTCTTGGCGTTCCTCAACGAGGCGGCGCGACTCTTGGGCGTGGACGGCTTACTTCACTTCGACGCGAGTCTCGAACGCAATAGTTTACGTCACACGACGCCGAAACGATCTCGACGGCAATCAAACGGCGTCGCCTACGAGCAAGTCAGTCGCTACGATCGGCGGACGAAGATACACACGAACACCTTCTCCGTCGAGGCGCCGAACGAACCGCGCGTGGTCGAGCGGCATAGACAACGGATCTACGGCGTCAAGGAGATCGTCGAGTTGATCAACGCGAGCGATCTTGAGTTGGTCGATTGCCTCGAAGGGTTTACCTTTCGAGGATGCCGCGAGGAGGGAACGCGCGCGCAGTTCATCGCGAGAAAGGAATTCTGATGCTTGAGTTCGTCAACGTGTCGTTCGCCTACGACGATCACGAAATTCTGCGAGACGTAAGTTTCTCCGTCGCGCCCGGCGACTTCGCTTTTCTCATCGGAAGGAGCGGGTGCGGCAAGAGCACGCTCCTCCAACACATCTATATGAACCAACGCCCCCACGCGGGCGAAGTGCGGTTCGATAACTATTCGTCGGCGACGGTGAAACGCGGGGAGATCGCGAAGTGGCGGCGGAAGATCGGCGTGGTGTTTCAGGATTTCCGTCTTCTCAAAGATCGCGACATCTACGATAACATCGCGTTCGCGTTGGAGGTGACGAAGACGCCCGCGCGCGAGATCAAGCGACGCGTGAACGAGGCGCTGATCGAGGTGGGCTTGAATCATCGGCGGAGCAGCTATCCCGACGAGCTCTCGGGCGGAGAGCAACAGCGGGCGGGCGTTGCGCGCGCTATCGCTAACGAGCCGGCGCTTGTCGTCGCCGATGAACCGACCGGCAACCTCGATCCGAACACCTCGCTCGAAATACTCTCGTTGTTCAAGCGCATCAATAAAAAAGGCGCCGCCGTGTTGTTCGCGACCCACAATTACGATCTGATCAAACACGTTGACGCCCGCATCTATAAGCTCGAGGACGGAAAGGCGTCGTCCGTCCGCATCAAGAAAAAACCTCGCGCTTAGCCGAGCTTCAGCTTTTCGTTCACTTCCTTGGCAACCTCGTCGATCGGTCGCATCGCGTCCACCGTCACCACGTCCGCCTTATCGGCGAAATAGTCGAGCACGGGCTTCGTCGATTTCCGATAGACTTCTAGCCGGTTGCGGATGACGTCCTCTTTGTCGTCGTCGCGTTGGTAGAAGCTGTTCTTGGCGCCGCAACTCGGGCACTCGGATTTCCCCTCGACTTCCGCGAGAGAGAAGATCTTACCGCACTCCTTGCAGGCGCGGCGATTGGTAAGGCGATCGACGAGCGCGTCGTCCTTCGCGTCCAGCACGAGCAACACGACGTCGTCGATGTTCATTTCCTTGAAGACTTCGACGAGCGACTCGGCTTGCGGAACCGTGCGCGGGAAGCCGTCGAGGATGAAGCCGTTGTCGCTCTTGGGATCTTGCAGAGCGTCCTTCATAATACCGACGACCAATTCGTCGGGAACTAGTTCGCCTTTCTCCATGATCGCCTTCGCTTTCACGCCGAGGGGCGTTTCGCGTTTAACGGCGTCGCGGAGAATTTCGCCCGTCGAGATGTGCGCAACGGCCGCTTTCGATTTCAGTAGCTCGGCTTGCGTGCCTTTGCCCGCGCCGGGCGCGCCGAAAATGATGAGATGCATTGGGTGTCCTTTTGCTATGATTCGGAAAACACAATCTTAAAAATATGAAGAATCGAGGCGGGTATCAACGAAGGCGTTTCTCGTCGCGGATCTTCGAGAAGAAGTCGCGCAGCAGGCGCCGGCTCTCGTCTTCGAGGAGTCCGGAATAGACGCGCGGACGGTGGTTGTACTTTCCCTCCTCGACGATGTTGTAGAGCGATCCGACTGCGCCAAATTTCGGATCGAACGCGCCGAAGTAGATCTCGTCAACGCGAGCGAGTAGCGCGGCGCCGGCGCACATCGCGCACGGTTCGAGCGTAACGTAGAGTCGGCAACCCTCCAAGCGAGGGCGCTCGAGCGTGGCGGCGGCGGCGGTGACGGCTATCATTTCGGCGTGGGCGGTGGGATCGTTCAGTCGTTCGATTTGGTTGCGCCCCCTTCCGACGACGCGATCCTCGAACGTCACCAGCGCCCCGACCGGCGTCTCGCCCTCCTCGAAGGACGCCTCCGCCAGTCGGAGGCACTCGTGCATTCGTCTATAATGGAGTTCGTCGAAGAGCAACGGGGTTATTCGCCCGCTTCTTCGATAACTTTACTCCACTTCTCGTTGATTTCCTCGAGACGTTTCTGATCCTCTTTGGAAAGAGTGGTGTATTCTTTTTCAAAGCGCGCATGGAACTTCATCCCCCTCTTCTGAAGGTCCATCAACTGAGGTTGATACTCGGCAATCTCGGCGGCGGCTGCGAGATCGCCCGACTCGACGCGCTTCTGGATCTCCTTCATCTCGACGGCTATCTCGGCGTAGTCCTCGACAAGCGACTCGTACTCGTCGATCCAATCGCCGTCAACCGCCTCGCCGTCTTCGGCGTTCGTCTCGTCGCCCTCGTGAACGACCTCTTCTTCGGATTGTTGAACGCGATCTTTGACCTCGTTCTCAAGCTTTTCCTTTACGTCGCCGCACGACGCGAACAAAGCGACGACGCCTATCGGCAATAGCCATAACAAAAAACGGTTCATAAGTACCTCCCATATTTACGATGATAATCGGCGCGTCGGGTATGTCGCCTCGGCGCCGTTATGGTTGCGCGATTCGCGACTTCGGCGTCATTCCTCGACGCCGACGGTTCGCTCGTAAATCGCGTCGATATGCTTAAGCGATTCTCGCTCGTCGAAGAGGCGATCGAGAT
>WJMR01000106.1 GCA_014727845.1 Ignavibacteriales bacterium | reverse complement strand
GATTGATCAATATGCGGCTGATGGAGAAAATCGAGCGCGGATGAATTTACTGCGGGAAATCGCGGACGTTTCCAAACGCGCCTACGATAAGAACCTCGTGGCGGCGACCGACGGGAACTTCTCGGCGCGCGGCGCAAACGGCGCGTTCTTCATCACGCGTTCGGGATTATGCAAAGGCGACGCGACGATCCGCGATGTGATTGAAATCGACGCCGAGGGAAAGGTCGTCCGGGGCTCGGGGAAAGCGTCGAGCGAAAGCAAGCTGCACCTCTTTTTGTATAAGCGACGCGAGGACGCGCGGGCGGTCGCGCATTGCCATCCGCCCTACGCCACCGCGTTTAGTATGGCGAAGGAATCGCTCGACCGACCGACGCTACCCGAGGTGGCGACGACGATCGGCAGGATTCCCGTCTGCGCCTACGCCGCGCCCTCCACCGAGGAGCTGGCGACCGCGTGCGAACCCTACGTAGAGTTCGGCAACGCCTTTTTGTTGGAAAACCACGGCGCCGTGACGATCGGCGGCAACGTGCGCGAGGCGTATTTTAGAATGGAGAAACTCGAACATGCCGCCAAGACGCTCTTCATCGCCAAGAACCTCGGCGGCGCGCGCGAGCTGACGCGCGAGGAACTGGATCGACTTTACCGCGTCGCCGAAGAGAGCTACGGCGCGCGCCTACATCCTCGAAATAAATATTGAACGCTTGATGACCGACGCGCGAGACATAACCGTCGCCCTATTCGTCGGCGGCGCCTCCTCCGAGCGCCCCGTCTCGAAGATGACGGGACGAGGCGTGTACGCCGCCCTCCTCGAAGCGGGCTATCGCGTAACGTTGATCGATCCCGCCTACGGCGCGACGCAGCCCGCGGATCCCGACGCCTTTTTCGCCGAGGAAGATTTCGCGCCGATCGACAAGCGGCGCTATCTCGCCGCCGTGTCGCTTCCCGCGCTCGACGACGCCGACGTCGCGTTTATCGGGTTGCACGGAGCCTACGGCGAGGACGGCGCGATACAAGCCGCGCTCGAGTTGCGCGGATTGCCTTACGCCGGCAGCGGCGTTTTAGCGTGCGCCCTCTCTATGGACAAAGCCCGCTCGAAGATACTTTTTCAAAATCGCGGCGTTCCCGCGCCCGAGGGATTTAGCGTACGGCGCCACGCCGACGAGCCGCTCGAAACGTTGGAACGCGTTAAAAAGGATTTCGGATTTCCCGCCGTCGTTAAACCGAACGCCGAGGGCTCGACCTTCGGGCTGACGCTCTGCAAAGAGGAGAGTCAATTCTTCGAGGCGCTCGCCCACGCGTTCGACTATTGCGACGTCGCGCTCGTCGAGGAGTTTATCCCCGGTCGCGAGCTCACCGTCGGCGTTCTCGACGGCGCCGCGCTTACGCCCTTGGAGATCATACCGAAACACGAGATCTACGACTACGAGTGTAAGTACGTTAAGGGGATGTCGGAGTACGTCGTCCCCGCGCCCGTATCGGAGCGAGCGCTCGCGAACTTACGACGTCACGCGCTCCTCGCCTATCACTCGATCGGCTGTCGGGGTTACGCCCGTGTGGATTTCCGCATGCGCGAGGACGAGCGCCATTACTGCCTTGAACTTAATCCGCTCCCCGGCTTAACCGAAACGAGCTTGCTACCGAAAATGGCGGCGGCGGAGAACGTCTCCTACGTGGAATTGATCGATCGCATCACACGAAGCGCGCTATGAAAGATCGAAACAAAACCAACGCCTTGTTCGTCGCCGCGTTCGTCGTTATCGCCGTCGTGGGCGCGCTGTTTCTGGCGTTCAATGAATACGGCTATTCGAAGTACGAAACGCTGAAGAAGGAGATCCTCGTCCTCCGACGCGACATGAAACGACTCGAGCAAGAGAACGAAGAACTCAAGGCGTCGATCGACTCGCTCGAAACGCGCGTCCCCTCCGCGATTGAAAAAGTGGCGCGGGAGGAATACGGAATGCGCGAGCCGAACGAAGACGTAATCGTCGTTGAAACGAAATAGTATGCCCCGACCCGAACCGCCCATCGCCCCGTTAGCCGATCGGATGCGACCTCGAACGATAGACGACGTCGTCGGACAGGAACACCTCCTCTCGACCGAAGGGCCGATCGGCGCGATGCGCGCCAAACACGCTCCCGACTCGTTCATTATGTGGGGACCGCCCGGCACGGGCAAGACGACCATCGCGCGGGCGCTCGCCGAAGAATCCGACGCCGAGTT
>WJMR01000105.1 GCA_014727845.1 Ignavibacteriales bacterium | reverse complement strand
GTATTGGCGCCATGATTTATGCCCGAGACGACCGCGTCGGGCGGCGCGTCGAGGATGTTGTCAATCCCGAGCTTGACGCAATCGGCGGGGGTGCCGTTAACCGCATGCCAGCCGTTCCGATCGCCGCGATACTTCTCGAAGATCCGCAACGGCGTGTGCATTGTGATGGCGTGACCCGCGGCGCTCTGCTCGAGCAGCGGCGCGACGACCGTCACCTCGCCCGCTTCCGCCAACGCTTCGGCGAGCGCGGCTATGCCTCGGCTCTCGACGCCGTCGTCGTTCGTCACTAAAAATCTCATAGGGGCTTCCCTTACGGTTGCGTACTTTTCAAATCTATTAATATAACGTAACTTGCCGACACGCTCAATTTCCGAGACGATAAATGCCGAATCCCGATCGTTTCCGCCGCCGCGACTACGAGCGCCGCGTTCGCGACGCGCTCCGTTATATGGACGCGCGTATGGGCGAGCGCGTCGCGTTGGCGGACGTGGCGCGCGAGGCGTGTTTCTCGCCCCACCACTTCCTTCGGATTTTCCAAGCGTTCACCGGGGAGACGCCCGGCGAGGCGCTCCAACGCCTCCGCCTCGAGAAGGGCGCGTTCCTCCTCTCCCGCAAGCCGCGCGAACCGATCGCGCACATCGCGTTGACGGTCGGGTTCGCCTCCCAAGCGACGTTCTCGCGCGCGTTCCGCGAGCGCTTCGGAGAGACGCCCGCGGCGTGGCGGCGCCGGAAGTTGGACGATCCGAACGCGAGTTTGTTTACCGACGACGGCGACTCCGACCGAAATAGCGCTTTGGGCAAAACGTCGAGCGCTCCGGGAGAAACGAAAGCCGAAACGGGGAAAGAATCCGGCGCGTTCGCGGCGTATGTTGGGAGCGTCAATCACAACGACTCTCAACAACACGAAAGGAACGCGACTATGGAAATCACGATTAAAGAATTCGACCCGATCCGCATGGCGTACGTGGCGCACTTTGGCGAGTACGAGGGGGACGGCATACCGAAGGCGTTCGACCGACTGGCGCAATGGGCGGGTCCGCGCGGTTTGATTAATCCGAACGCCAACTTCATCGGCGTCGGGTTGGACGACCCCTCGGTGACGCCGGTCGAGAAATGCCGCTACTACGCCGGGCTAACCGTCCCCGAGAACGTCGAGGGGAAGGACGACGTCGGCGTTCACGTTATTCCCGGCGGACCGTGCGCGGTGTTGCGGTTCCGAGGCGACAAGGCGGCGTTGCAAGAGGCGTTTCGGAAGATCTACGGCGAGTGGTTGCCCGAGAGCGGCTTCGAGCCGGCGGAGCATCCCGCCTACGAGCTCTATCTCTCCGAGCCGGAAGGCGACCCCGCCAATCCGACGTTCGAGTGCGAGCTCCGGCTTCCCGTCAAGGAATCGTAGCGTCCGCTCGGATCGTTAGCGGTTTCGCGCGCCTCGCGCCGGACGAGTCCGCGGGGCGCGTCGTAATTTTACGACAAACAAATCGGCTAATTCGCGACTTCGCGACGCGTCGTTCTTTCGTAAGTTAACCGTCGATGGATTTACTAATATGCGTAATTATCCACAAGAATTTAATCGTAGCATTATGAAATCGTTTACGCTTTCTCTCGCCGCCACGCTCATTTTCCTCGCCATAAGTTGCGGCGACGTTGACGAGACGAACGGAAGAGACGAGAACGGGCGGAAGGAATACGAGCCCGTCACGGAGTTCGACCCCGATCGAAACGGCCATTTGGATATTCGCCGCGCGGTGCATCACGCCCGCCAAACCGATCGACACGTGCTGGTGGACGTGGGCGGCGACTGGTGCCCGTGGTGCCTCGAGTGGGATCGGTTCGTGGAAGAAGACAGCTCGCTCGCGACTTTTATTGAACGAAACTACGTAGTGGTGAAAGTGAATTACAGCAAAGAAAACGAGAACAAGCGCGCCCTTCGCGACTTCCCCGAAGCGCCCGGCTATCCGCACTTCTACGTCCTCGACGGATTGGGCAAACTGCTCCACTCGCAGAGCACGGCCGAGCTCGAAAAATACGAATCGTACGACCGCGCGAAAGTGATGGAATTCCTCCGCGCCTGGGCGCCGGACGGAAACATGCCCGGAAAAGACGCCGACGCCGACAAGCCGAGTGAGGAGAAATCCGACGAGAAAAAAGGATAACTCGTATAGATAAATAGACGGTTTTCGCGATTTTACTATCGCCAAACTCATCAGAACGCCCTTTTTCAACCTCGAAAGGGCGTTTTTTATGTACAAGCCGCGCGGCGCCGTTTTTGCACGCCTGTTAACAAAACGTTCAACAATTTGGAAACGGCGCGATGTTGGATTATTTCACAAACATTAGTATTATCGAACTTGTACGGGAATGTTGTCGGTTCTCGGCTTGGTCGAGCGGGTGAGCGCGATTTGCGCGGGCGCACGTTTTTTACGTACGTGTGTTGCGTCACAGATAAACGCTCAATAATCGGTTATATTACTCTCGATAGTTGGAACGAAACCGACGCGTTCGGCGTATAACGTAGAGACGACGAACGAAGGCAGAGATGAAAAAGATTATCAACATACTACTATTAGTAGCCGCGACGCTCGTCCCGACGGCGTTCGGGCAGGACGCGGTGAACGTGCGGCTGGGCGTCGAGCTTATCGACGAGACGGGCGAGAGCCGGCGGCTGAAATCCAACGACGAGGCGAAGGCGGGGGACGGACTTCGCGTCTATCTTCTCGGGGAGGACGCGTATAACTACTACGCGGTGTACGCGGACAACACGGGCGCCTATTTGCTGAACGCCGGGGATAACCCGCTCACGCCCGGCTCGCTCACGCGGTTGCCCGCCAATCCGAACGACTATTTCGAGATCGACGACGCGAGCCGCACGGCGACCGTCAGTCTGCTCGTCGCCTCCGAACCGATCGCGCAAATCGAGGAGCTGTTCGGAGAAAAGCAAGCCGTCGCGCGCTTCGATTGGTCGCTCGCCGAGATGAAGCTCGAAAAGCGGGCGAAGGAGAACGTGTTGAACGTTAGCGAGAAAGACTTTTCGCTGGGCGGAACCGAGCGCACGCGCTCCTCCGAGCAAGCCGCGCCGATAGAATTGAAGCGCTTTAGCGGGGACGGCGTAACGATGAAGCGTTATAAAATTGACATTTTGAAGTAGCCCTATGAAAAACGTATTCTATATAGTAACGGTGTTCTCGTTCGTCTTCGCGGTCGCGTCGTTCGCGCAACAGCGGATGATCGACGTTGATATGGCGGTGATCCGTTACGCCGAGGACGGCGCCGTCGAGCGGGTGAAATCCAACGACGAGGCGAAGCCGGGCGACGCGTTGCGCGTGGTGGTGGCGCCGGCGTCGGATTATTACGTGTACGTCGTCTATTCGGATCACGCGTCGAGCCGCCTGCTAAATCCGGACGAGCGGCTCGTCGAAGACGGTAAGAAGCTCGAACTTCCGGGCGAAGATTACTACGAGATCGACGATAAAAGCTCTTTGGCGGAAATTTCCGTCGTCGTCGCCGCGGCTCCCGTCGAGGAGATCGAGGCGATCTTCGAGGGCAAGACGGTCGTCGCGAAATTCGATTGGCGCCTCGCCGAGATGAAGATCGAACGTAAGGTGAAGGCGAACGTGTTTACTAAATCCGATAAGGCGGTGCGCCAAGCGGGCAACGTCCGCGCCTCGAAGGACGGCGCGACGATCGAGCTCCAACGCTTCACGGGCATGGGCGCGATCGTGAAAAAGTATCGGATCGACGTTCTTAGATAGGTTGCAAATAAAACGGCTAAACCGAGGTTATAGCTTTTTATCCCCCAAGGTTTAGGATCAAACAAAAACCCATACGGGAGGTAACAAATGAAACGGTTACTGTTTAACGTGGCGGCGCTTATGCTGCTTACCGCGGCGGTTGGTTTCGCGCAACAGCGAATGGTTGACGTCGAGATCGGCGTAATGCGCGTCTCCGACGGCGAAGTCGATCGGCTGAAAGCCAACGACGAAGTCAACGTCGGCGATCAGCTCCGCGTCATCGTCGAACCCTCGTCGGAATACTACGTGTACGTGGTCTATTCGGATCACGCGACGAGTATGCTGCTCAACTCCGAAAGTTCGCAACGCAAGGTAACGGGCGGCAAGAAATTGCAGCTACCTTCGGCGAACGAGTTCTACGTGCTCGACGATAAGAGCTCGACGGCGAACATCAGCGTGATCGTCAGCGAAGAGAAGGTTGACGACGTCGAGAACATCTTCAAGAGCAAGGACGAAGTCGCGAAGTTCGACTGGTCGTTGGCGGAGATGAAGCTGGACAAGAAGAGCAAGGCGAACGTCTTCAACAAGACCGATAAAGCGGTCAACATGGGCGGCAACGTTCGCGCGACGAACACGCAGACGATCGAGCTGCAGCGCTTCACGGGCATGGGCGTGGTGATGCGCAAGTATAATCTCGACGTCTTGAAATAATCATTCATTAAATAGCGGTATGCGGCGTGCAGATAAAAAATCCGAAAAGCGCGATCGCTATCCTCATTGTAAATGTCGCGATAACGGCGGTTTTGGTCGCCGTTATCGCGCTTTTTGATCTCTCCTACAACGTTTACGACTACGAAGCGCTCGATTACCTCTACGAAAACGCGCTCGAAGCAGGGGAAGGTCCGGGGCAAAGCGATCGATACGTCTATCTGAACATTTCGGATAAGACGTACGACTATCTGAATTCCAACCAACTCGATAGAAAATTCATGGCGAAGATCAACAACATCCTCGCGGAGCTCGGTCCGCGCGCGGTGATGTACGATATCATCTTCGCCCAACCCAGCGATCCCGTCGCCGACTCGATGTTCCAGGCGTCGATCGCCAACGAGGGCGCGATCTATCTGCCGGCGGGCTTCCGGCTCTCGAACAATCCGATTCCGTTCCGATGGGGGGAATCGGCGTTCTACGAAAAACTCGCCGACGAGTATCTTGCCGTTCTCGAAACCGAGGGCGAAGGCGAGCCCTACTACGCCGAGTTCGGCTTAACGCAAGCCGATAGTTTCGCCGCCGAAGCGTTCGGCTCCGGGCACATTAGCGCCACGCCCGATCCCGACGGCGTTACGCGCCGCCAGCCGCTGGTTCTGAAAATCGACTCGGCGTACTTCCCGACGGTCTCCTTCGCGATGGCGCTCGATTTCTTCGGCGTGCCGTTCGATAAGATCGAGATCGCGTGGGGCGAGCACATCCGCATCCCCGCCGAGCATTCCTCGCGTCTCCGCGAAGATATGCTCGTCCCGATCGACGAGCGCGGCAAGATCTACATCCCCTTCCCGAGCCGCTGGCAGGAAAGTCCGAAGATGATGGAGACGCAAAATCTCGTCGAATACTTCGCCGACTCGACCTACCACGACGAGCTGCTCGAATACTACGAGGGGAACTTCGTCTTGATCGGCGACGTCAGTTCGGCGATCGCGGATCTCGGCTCGACGACGATCGAAGAGGACGTGCCGCTCGTGGCGATGCACGGCGCGCTCATCAACGCGTTCATCGAGGGAGACTTCTACACGCGGATGTCCGAGGGCTACGCGATCTTCCTCGTCGCGCTCTTCGGCGCCTTGATGGGCGTCGTCGCGCTTCCGAAGAAGAACTACTTCCTCTATATCTACGGCGTGGCGGTTCCGCTCGGATTGCTCTACTACTTCAACTCGCTGATGCTCGATAAGGAGCTCGCGCCCGTCGTCACCGTTATCGGCTCGTTCCTTCTGCTGTTCGCTATGCTTATCGTCGCTTTGCAGGTCGTCGAGTCGAAGGAGTAGGCGTTCATCAAAGGCGCGTTCTCGAAGTATCTGCCCCACTCGGTCGTCGATCAGTTGCTCAATAACCCCGACAAGCTGAAGCTCGGCGGCGAAGAGCGGGTGGTGAGCATCCTCTTTTCGGATATCGCCGGCTTTACCACCATCTCCGAGCGCCTCGATCCGCCCCACCTCGTCAAGCTGCTCAACGAGTATCTTACGGATATGGTGAACATCATCCTCAAGAACGGCGGCATTATCGATAAGTTCTTGGGCGACGGCATTATGGCGGAGTTCGGCGCGCCGCTCCCGATGGAGAAGGACGCCGACGCGGCGGTTCGCGCCGGTCTGCAGATGCAACAACGCGTCCGCGAGATGAACGAGAAATGGGAGAAGGACGGCTATCCCGAAATTAGAGCGCGCGTGGGCGTCAATCGAGGCAACGTCATCATCGGCAATATGGGCAGCGATCAGGTCTTCGACTACACGGGCATCGGCGACTCGATCAACCTCGCCGCGCGCCTCGAAAGCGCGAACAAGCAATACGGCACCTATCTGATGATCTCCGAATTCACTTACGACGAGCTGACGCCGGGGCTCTTCCGCACGCGTCCGCTCGACGTCATCAAGGTGAAGGGGAAATCCAAAGCCGTGAAAGTCTATCACGTGTACGGATTCGCCGACGACCCCGTCGAAGAGCAAACCGCGCGCTATTGCGAGACCTACGCGCAAGCGTTTGAGAAGTATATGGCGCAGGAGTTCGACGAGGCGAAACGCCTCTTCGAGCAAGCGCTCGAGCTCAACCCCGACGACCGCGCCTCCGAGAGCTTCCTCGATCGCATCGAGACGCTCAAAGGGCAAAGCTTGCCGGAAGATTGGGACGGCTCGATCGCGCTGACCTCTAAGTAGGAACGCGGCGCACGACCGCGAGGCGACGCTCTCAGAAGACGAGAGGGCGTCGCCTTTTTTTATGCGTTGCAGAGGAGGCGGGAATTCAGAACCGAGCGTTTCGCGGACTCGCTCGCCGCTAAAAGAGCAACCCCCGCTTCGCCCCTCCTTCGTCGGGGCTACGCCGCCCCCTTAACAGGGGGCTGAAAAGATACGAGGGCGCTCTTAATCTCTTAACCCCCTGTCAAGGGGGTCGCCGACCAACGGGAGGCGGGGGG
>WJMR01000104.1 GCA_014727845.1 Ignavibacteriales bacterium | reverse complement strand
TTATCGATGTCGTTCTCGATTTCCTCCGCCGCGTCGAGCGCCTTGTCGGGGTCGCGGTGATTGATCTTGAGGAGCTCCGTCCACCCCATCAAACTCGAGAGGGGCGTGCCGAATTGGTGCGCCGTTTCCTTCGCCATACCCACCCAAATGTTGCTCTGCTCGGAACGCTTAATTGTGCTAAAGGCGACGTAGCCGATAACGATGAACGCCGCGGCGACGGCGAACTGCGCGTAGGGGTAGTACTTGAGTTGGGTGATGAGCTTCGAATCGCCGTAGTGGATGCGGGTCAGCGGTATCGTGTCGGTCTCGGTCGTGTAGGCGACGGTGATCGGCTCGTTCGACGCGTCCATTTCGGCGATCTTCCGATCGAGGATCTCTTGTCGCTTCTCCTTCGGTAGCGTCGAGTCGATCGTGATGTTGCGGATGTTCGCCTTGTTGTCCACGTCCACGCGGTCCTCGGCGTCGGTCAGCGCCACGGGGAAGTCGATGGGTTTAACGATGTTCTCGAAGAGGAACGTTACGTCGGCGTCGGCGGCGTCGGAGTTGGCGACGTACTCCAGTCCGCGGGCGTAGAGTTGCACCACCTCGCGCTCCTTTAGTTGTAGCTCTTCCACCAGGATGTTGGTGTACCACAGCGTCGCCCCGACGATGAGCGCGGCGACGAACGCCAGCGCCAACTTCAGATTGACGGAGGAAGGTCCCCCCGCGAATTTCATCTTCGGTTTCATTCCGCGTATCTGTCGTAAAACTCCTCGAACGCCTCGACGATCGCCTCGACGATCTTCGCTTGGAACTCGTCGGTTTTCAGTAGTCGCTCCTGCTCGGGTATCGACATAAACGCCGGCTCGACGAGTAGCGAGATAGACTCGGGGATGCGGCACATATAGAGGTTGCCGTAGTAGAAGCCGTGATCGCGCATGCCGAGCCGCTCGTTGAAGCGGCGGTGGATAAGCTCGGCGAGAGGTTTGGCTTGGCGATAGTAGTAATACACCGACGAGCCGTTGTAGGTTGTCGCGTCAACGCCTTGGGGGACGGCGTTGTTGTGGACGCTGATCACAATCTCGGGGTCTATCTCGTTGACGCGCGCCTTCCGCTCGCGAAGAGGGAGCGCCTCGTCGCGCTCTCGCGTAAACTCGACGATCGCGCCTCGCTCTTCGAACGCCTCGCGCAACCGCTCCGCAAGCACATAGTCAACGTCCTTTTCAAGCGTTCCTCTCGGACCGACGGCTCCCGACTCGGGATTGTGCCCCGGATCGATCGCGATACGTCTGCCTTCGAGTTGGCTCCCCAGCCCGAGAAACGTCGAGCGACGCGCGGCGGGCTTGTTGATCGTCGCGCGCAAGGTCGAACCGTCGTACTCCGTCCGGTATCCCCAATGCGTTTTCTGATCGAGGAGGAGCGTGAATACGAACTCGCCGTCGCGCGGTTGGCTCCACGTCGCCTCGCGAACGAACGGCGCTCGATCCTCGTCGTAATCCCGTTCGTGGCGGATCCAATCTATGTTCGTCCACACGTTGAAGAATCTGAAGACGAGGCGTTGCGGGCTTTCCAATTGCTCGATCGAGTAGGGCACGCGTTCGTCGAATCCGAACTCGACGATCGCCTTCTCGCCCGCGTCGCTTATCCGCGCCACGTCGATCGACGCCTCGGGGGGCGGCGTTCCGAGCGGCTCCTCGACGACGAACGATGCGGGGAAATGTATCGTCTTACCCGCCGCCACTTCCGACGCGAGGTACTCCCCCGTCCCTCCCGTCACTTCCAGCGGAACGCCGCCGGGGATAAACATCAGGTAACCGAGTCCGGGCTTCGTGCGGGCGGTCGTCCAATTGGGGGCGTCCTTTGTTCGGACGACGCGCGGGACGCGCGAATCGATCGTCTTGATTTTAGGGGGGAGCGTCGTGTCGATTCGCTCGCCGTTCTTTTCCAAGCGGATTGAAACGCGCGCGGAGTCGAGCGGTTCGAGAATCCGCGCAACGCCTTGATAGACGCCGCCGATCTCTCTATCCATTCCCGTAAAGCCCGCTCCGAAGACGGCGTCGCCGTAGAGGTAATCGATCCGCTCGGTCGTTTCGATCATTGGGAACTCGCCCTCGATCCCTTCGACGGCGAACGTCGCGCGCGCTCCGGGCGTCGCCTTAACCTCGACGCTAATCGTCTCGCCGACGCGGACCTCCCGGTCGTGGAGGGGCGTCGCTCGCCACGCGCCGTCGAAGCGAAGCGGAGCGTCGGGCAACGTGGCCGGCGCGGGGATATACTTGTAGAGAATCGGGACGGTCGTCGTTTCGCCGCCTTGAGTTATTTCGAAATCGAAGGCGACGCTCCCCTCGCGAAAGCGCGGTTGGGCGAAGGCGATGAAGGCGCCGTCGGGGTCGATCAGCGCCTCGGCGCCGTTGACCGTTAGGTCGGCGTTCTCGTAGGGGATGGTTCCGATGAGATAGAGCGGCGCTCCGACGAGCCGCAACGTATGGGCGGGGTGCGGATAGATAATCTCGATGTCGTCCGTCGTCTGCGCGAAAAGTGGCAAAGCGAAAAAGACGAAGAGGATTCGCGTCATTTCATCCGAAAGGTTTGGCTCCGCTTGGGTCCGAGCGAGATGATGTCGGGCGTTACGTTCGCCTCCTTGCAAATGAAATCGACGTAGCTCTTCATCTCCGAGGGCATCTCGTCGGTCGAGGTAATGTTCGCCGAGTCGGACTTCCAGCCGGGAAGGGTTTCGTAAATCGGCTTCACTCGATCGAGCCGGTCGCTGTCGGTCGGGAAGGCGCGCAGCCGTTTGCCGCGCACTTCGTATCCGACGCAGACTTTTAACTCATCGAATTCATCGAGGACGTCGAGCTTGGTGAGCGCGACGCGATCGAAGCCGTTGATCATTTGCGCGTATCGGACGGCGAAGGCGTCGAACCATCCGCAGCGTCGGGGTCGTCCCGTCGTGGCGCCGAACTCCCTGCCGGCTTGGCGGAGTCGTTCGCCCGTCTCGTCTTCGAGCTGCGTCGGGAACGGGCCCAACCCGACGCGGGTGGTGTATGCCTTAACAATGCCGTACACGTCGGTGATACGCTTGGGCGAAACGCCCAGACCGACGCACGCGCCTCCCGCGATGGGGTTGGAACTGGTGACGAAGGGGTAGGTGCCGAAATCGACGTCCAGCAAGGCGCCTTGCGCACCCTCGAGCAACAGACTCTTCCCCTCGTCGATCGCCTTGTTCAGGTAGAGCGGCACGTCGCGGATGCACTCGTCGATCGTCTCGTCGAACTCGGCGTATTGCGCGACCATCGCTTCGACGTCCAACTCTTCGGCGTCGTACACTTTTGTAAGGAGCGTGTTCTTCTCGTCGAGGTTGCGTCGGATCTTCTCGGCGAGCGCGTCGCGGTTGAGGAGATCGACGATGCGGATCCCTCGGCGCGCGTACTTATCTATATAACATGGGCCTATACCGCGTCCCGTGGTGCCGACCTTACGGGTCGTGCTTTCCGAGGCGGCGTCGAGCGCCTTGTGATACGGCATAATGAGATGCGCGTTCGGGCTGATGAAGAGCCGCCCTTTCACCGTTATCCCTCGCTCTTCGAGCGTGCGCATCTCGTCGAGCAAGGCGACGGGATCAATCACCGCGCCGTTGCCGATCACGCACTCGACGCCCTCGCGTACGATGCCCGAGGGAATGAGGTGCAGGACGAACTGCTCGTCGCCGATCTCGATGGTGTGTCCGGCGTTGGCGCCGCCTTGATAGCGAGCCACCACGTCGAAATGTTCGCTGAGTATATCGACAATCTTGCCCTTGCCTTCGTCTCCCCATTGGCTGCCGACCACGACGGTAACGCTCATAACTGCGGATTCTCCCTTATGCCACAAAAGAAAGCCCCGAGCGTCGTCCGCCCGGAGCCGACTTTCGATTCGGATGGTTGTTAATTCTTCAACGCCTCGGTCGCGTCGTCCACGCTATCATACGTTTTGAAAATGGTGATCAGTTTCGTGATCATCAGTAAGCTCTGGATCTTCTCGCCCACGTTCGCCAACGCGAAGGTTCCCTCGCCCTTGGTCATCGTCGTCATCCCGCTGATGAGCATACCGAGACCCGAGGAGTTCATAAACTTCACGCCCGCCAAATCCACGACGACGTTCTTCTTTCCCTCGTCCAGAAGCTTGTGTAAAAGATCGCTAAACTCGGCGACGTCCGGTCCGCCCATAACGTTGCCGCTCAACGAAAGAACAACGGCGCCGTAGCGCTCTTCCATTTTGGTCTTCATAATGGCTCCTTGGTTTGTTGCGCCATCGCCGTCCTCGGCGACGAAATCAGAGAGTGTCACAAAAACATTGTAATGTAAAGATTTTTTCGGAAACATTTTACCGTCGCGCGAATCCAACAAAATAGCGATCGGCGGTTGTTGCGTATCCGCGTCGCTCGGCGTAAGTTTCCGTTTGCGATTGATTCCGCGATAATTCCGTATGACATATTCCCGCGAGTTCATTACCGCGATAGTGTTTCTTGTTTCCGCGCTCGCGTACGCGCAACGCGTCGAGACCGACTCGCTCGCCCAAGAGCGCTCGGGGTGGCTCGCCTTGCCGTTCGGATTCTACACGCCCGAGACGAGCGTGGCGCTCGGCGCCGGCGCGATCTACTACTTCCGGGACGACGTTTCACTCGACGAGACAAAACCCTCGCAAGCCGCCCTCACCGCTTACTATACGTTTAACAATCAGTATCGCCTCGAACTCTCCCCGAAACTCTACCTCGACAACGAGCGCTACTACCTAGGCGCCAACTTCGAGGCGGGCGAGTATCCGATGAAGTTCTTCGGCGTCGGGAACCAAACGCGCGCCGAAAACGAGGAAATATTCACGCCCCGCTACCTGCGCTTCCGAGTGATCGCCAAGTATATCGCGCTCGAACGCCTTCACGTCGGACCCGTGCTCGTGTTGGAATCACGATCGATCGTAGAGCGGGCGCCCGGCGGTTTGTTGGATCGCGGCGCGGTTATCGGCGCCGAAGGGGGCGCGCTGGCGGGCGTCGGGTTCAACGTCGCGCGCGATCTCCGCGACAATTCCTTCTCGCCCCGAACGGGTTCCTACCACGAAGCGCGCGGCGTGTTCTATACGAATCGAATCGTCGGCGACTATGCCTATCAATCGTTTCGGTACGACGCGCGGAAATACGTTCCCCTCGACGACCACACCCTCGCGGCGCAGGCGTACGCCGAGCTCCTCTTCGGCGACGTCCCGTTCTACGAGCTGGCGGAGCTGGGGGGCGTAAAGCGAATGCGCGGCTACTACCAAGGCAGGTATCGCGACAAACTCTACCTCGCGGGGCAAATCGAGTATCGAACGCCGTTCTGGAATCGGTTCGCGTTCGCCGCGTTCGGAGGCGTCGGAGAAACGGCGGCCGCGTTCGGCGCGTTTCGGATCGCCGACGCGAAGCTCGCCGGCGGCGTCGGGCTGCGGTTTCTCTTCATCGAGTCGGAACGAATCGACGTCCGCGCGGACGTCGCCTTCGGCGCGAACGGCGTACATTTCTACGTCGATATCGGCGAGGCGTTCTAAGTCCCCCTTGCGAATCCACCCACATAAAAAAAGCCGCCAAGAAATCTCGGCGGCTCGTAACGCGTTTCCGATCGGAGAGACGTCCGCGCGGCGGACGCCCTCGCGTCGGGGAATTTACTTGATGGAACCGATGACCTTCGCGTAGTTCGCCCGCTCGAAACGCGACGGGTCGGGCACGTTCATATAGCTCATGCTTCCGCGCATCTGGTCGAGCGACTTATACTCGTTGATCTCCATCCAGTTTTTCATCTTGTTGACCACGTCGGTGATGTGGCCTATGCCGTACTTGAGCAGGCAGGAAAGGACTTGCGCCACGTTCGCGCCCGCCATGATCGTCTTCAACGCGTCCTTCTCGCTATAGACGCCGCTGGTGGCGGCGAAATCGACGTTGACGCGCTTGTAGAGGATGCCGATCCAGCGGAGCGGCAAGCGCAACGCCATCGGCGTGCTGAGCAGGACGTTCGGGATCACCTCGAGATTCTCGAGATCGATATCCGGTTGATAGAACCGATTGAACAGCGTCAGTCCGTCCGCGCCCGCGTCCTCGAGACGCTTGGCGAGATTGGCGACCGAGCTGAAGAACGGCGACAGCTTCACCGATACGGGGATCGATACGGCGCCCTTAACGGCTTTAACGATCTTCACGTACTCGTCCTCGATCGTCGCGCCGGGCGTCTCGACGTCCGTCGCCAAGATGTACACGTTCAGCTCGAGCGCGTCGGCGCCGGCTTCCTGCAACTTCTTGGCGTAGTCGGTCCATCCGCCGGCGGAGTAGCCGTTCAAGCTGGCGATGATCGGAATCTCGACCGCGTCCTTGGCTTTCTTGACGTGTTCGAGGTATTCCTCGGGACCCTTTTTGTAATCGACCGGCTCGGGGAAGTAGTTGACCGCTTCGGGGAACTGCTCGTTGTGCTCGGTGGTGTGCGCGTGCAGTTCGAGCTCCTCGCTCTCGATCTGTTCCTCAAAAAGCGAGTGGAGCACGATCGCCGCGGCGCCCGCGTCTTCCATCGCTTTGATGTTGCCGATATCCGCCGAAAGCGGACCCGCCGACGGAACGATCGGATTTTTGAGATCGAGCCCTAAATATTTCGTGCTAAGATCCATCGTGTATTCCTTTTTGTTCTTTTTTCGATGTCCGTCTTTCGCTTAGTCGGCGTCGGGTTTAAAGGACGCGAGACGTTCGTATTCTTTCCAGCGTTTCTCGACGTCTTCCTGCGCCTCTTCGATCAAGCGCTTGGCGCGCTCGGGATGCGACTTGGTCAGCATTTTGTAGCGCGTCTCCATATAGGCGTAGTCCTTGAACGGCATCTGCATACCTTTCGACTCGAGCTTGAACGGCGCCTTGCCTTGCTCGACGAGATCGGGGTTGAAGCGATAGAGGGGCCAGTAGCCCGAATCGACCGCCGCTTTCTGGTTGTCCATACCCTTTTGCATGTTGATGCCGTGGGCGATGCAGTGGCTATAGGCGATGATGAGGGACGGTCCGTCGTACGCCTCGGCTTCGAGGAAGGCGCGGACGGTTTGCGCGTCGTTCGCGCCCATCGCCACTTGCGCCACATAGATGTTGCCGTAGGTCATCGCCATTCTTCCGAGGTCCTTCTTGGAGCCCGGCTTGCCGGCCGCGGCGAATTTCGCGACCGCCGCGCGCGGCGTCGATTTCGACATCTGACCGCCCGTGTTGGAATAGACTTCGGTGTCGAGCACGAGCACGTTCACGTTCTTGCCGCTGGCGAGCACGTGATCCAATCCGCCGTAACCGATGTCGTACGCCCAGCCGTCGCCGCCGAGAATCCAGACCGACTTCTTGACGAGGTAGTCCGCCAAGCTCAGCAGGTGTCGGACGCTCGCGTCGCCGTTCGGGGCGCCGAGTTTCTCGCGCAAGCTCGCTACGCGCTTGCGTTGCTCGACGACGCCGGCCTCGTCGTTCTGGTCGGCGTTGAGTATCGCGTCGGCGAGTTCGCCGCCGATTTTATCGCGCAGCTTCTCGACCAACGCGATCGCCTGCGCTTGGTGCTTGTCGTACGAGAGACGGAATCCGAAACCGAATTCGGCGTTGTCCTCGAAGAGGGAGTTCGACCACGAGGGTCCGCGACCGTCGGCGTTTTGCGAGAAGGGCGTCGTCGGCAGGTTGCCGCCGTAGATCGAGGAGCACCCCGTCGCGTTCGCGATAACCATACGATCGCCGAAGAGTTGCGTGATCAGCTTTACGTACGGCGTTTCGCCGCAACCCGCGCACGCGCCCGAGAACTCGAAGAGCGGCTCGAGCAGCTGGCTATCCTTAACCGTGTTGGTCTTCAATTGCGTCCGATCGTACTCGGGAAGCGAGAGGAAGTAGTTCCAGTTCTCGCGCTCTTTCTCGCGGAGCGGAATCTGCTCTTCCATGTTGATGGCTTTGAGTCTCGTCTCGCTCTTGTTCTTCGCGGGACAGATCTCGACGCACATCGCGCACCCCGTGCAGTCCTCGACCGCCACTTGCAGCGTGTACACCATATCGTCGCCGTACTTGCCTTTCGCGGCGGCGTGCTTGAAGGTTTCCGGCGCGTTCGCGAGTTCGCTCTTCGGATAGACCTTCGGACGGATGGTGGCGTGCGGACATACCATCGCGCACTTGTTACACTGGATGCACGTCTCGGGATCCCAGACGGGAACCTCGAGGGCGATGTTCCGCTTTTCCCATTTCGTCGTTCCCGTCGGGAACGTGCCGTCCGCCGGCATTTTGCTGACGGGGAGCTCGTCGCCCTTGCCCGCCATAAGCACGGAGGTTACTTCCTTTACGAAGTCGGGCGCCTCGTCGGGGATCACGTGCTCGACCTTCTTGTCGCTGGTGATCGTGCCCGGAACCTCGATTTCGTGTAAGTTGTCGAGCGTGTGATCGACCGCGTCGAAGTTCATCTGCACGATCTTCTCGCCCTTGGCGCCGTAAGTCTTCTTGATGGCGTCCTTAATGAGCTTGATCGCCTCTTCGCGCGGCAGGATATTCGAGATGGCGAAGAAGGCGGTCTGCATGATCGAGTTGATCCGCTGCCCCATGCCCGTCTCTTTCGCCACGTGGTAGGCGTCAATAGCGTAGAGTTTCATCTTTTTGTTGACGATGTCCTCTTGCGCCTTCTTCGGCAACGAGTCCCACACTTCGTTTTGCGGAACGGTGGTGTTGAGGAGGAACGTCGCGCCTTCGATCGCGTCCTTGGTCATATCGACCTGATCGAGGAAAACTTGCTGGTGGCAGGCGATGAAATTGGCTTTGTCGATCAGGTACGTCGATTTGATCGGCTTCGGACCGAAGCGCAAGTGGGAGACCGTCATCGAGCCGGATTTCTTCGAGTCGTACACGAAGTAACCTTGGGCGTAGTTGTCGGTGTTCTCGCCGATGATTTTGATCGAGTTCTTGTTCGCGCCGACGGTGCCGTCCGCCCCGAGTCCGTAGAACTTGGCGCGGAGCGTTTCGGGCGCCTCGACGTTGAACGAGGGATCGTAATCGAGCGAGGAGTTGGTGACGTCCTCGTTGATGCCGATCGTAAAGTGATTTCTCGGTTTCTCTTTCTTCATCTCGTCGAAGAGGGAGGCGATCATCGCGGGGGTGAACTCCTTCGAGGAGAGACCGTAGCGACCGCCGACGATCTTGGGATAGTCGAACGGGAGCGCGCCGTCGTTGTATTTCTCGCTCACGGCGTGGGCGATATCCAAGAAGAGCGGCTCGGCGCCGGCGCCCGGCTCTTTCGTGCGATCCAACGCGCCGATAACCTTGACGGATTTCGGAAGCGCGTCGATGAAATGGTTCATCGAGAAGGGTCGGTAGAGACGGACCTTTAACGCGCCGACGCTCTCGCCTTTGGCGGCGAGGTATTCGACGGTCTCTTCGGCGGCTTCGGCGCCCGAACCCATCAGCACGATGACGCGATCCGCGTCGGGCGCGCCGACATAGTCGAATAAATTATATTGCCGACCGACGACGCTCGCGAACTTATCCATCGTCTCCTGAACGATTCCCGGCGCTTTATCGTAATACGGATTAACCGTTTCGCGACCTTGGAAGAAGACGTCGGGGTTCTGCGCGGTTCCTCGGAGAACGGGATGATCGGGATTGAGCGCGCGTTGGCGGTGCGCCAACACGTCCTCGTCGTCGATCATCTTGCGGAGGTCGTCGTCGCTTAATTGCTCGATCTTCATAACCTCGTGCGAGCTGCGGAACCCGTCGAAGAAGTGGACGAACGGGATGCGCGACTTCAGCGAGGCGGCTTGCGCGATGAGCGCGAAGTCCATAATCTCTTGGATCGAGTTCGAGGCGAGCAATCCGAAGCCCGTCGAGCGGGTCGCCATAACGTCCGAATGGTCGCCGAAGATCGAGAGCGCCTGCGCGGCGACGGATCGGGCGGAGACGTGGAAGACGGCGGGGGTGAGCTCGCCGGCGATCTTAAACATGTTCGGGATCATCAAGAGCAATCCCTGCGAGGCGGTGAACGTCGTCGTCAACGCGCCCGCCTGTAGCGCGCCGTGCACGGAGCCGGAGGCGCCGCCTTCGCTCTGAAGCTCGCTGACCGAGGGGATATCCCCCCAAATGTTCTTCATACCCTGCGCCGACCACGCGTCGCAATGTTCGCCCATCGGCGAACTCGGCGTGATCGGATAAATCGCGATCACCTCGTTAATGCGAAACGCGACGTGTGCGGCGGCTTCGTTGCCGTCAATAGTTACCTTCGTTCTATCCATCGCTTTCCCGTTGTAATTTGGATGAGAAATTGAATTATCTTGTCGTCTGATCGAAACCGTGACCCTTTTTGCAACAACTATGCCGAACGCGTAAACGCGTATCTTTGCGCCTATTTCGTACTCCGCTTTTTCGGATACGAAAATATTCGCGCCTCAAACGACGTCGTTTTTTCTTATTAGTGAGAATTATCGGCTATCAACAACGCATTCAAAGGGAATTTCAGTCTTCCAACATAACGGTTTTTTCGCCAAAGAACAAGAACGGGCGGCGCTGTTATTTCTTCGGCTTATCTATATATTACCGTTTATCGTTAATGGCATTCCGACTCTTCTTAAGGCGCGCAATGATTCCATCACCAACACGGAGAACGCTATGGGCAAACTCACGGTGGCGACGATTATCCTCGGGGCGTTTATGCTAACCGCGAACGCGCAACAGAACGAGCGCGACGAGACGCGCAGAGTTTACGACCTCCTCCCCGTTCCCGCGAGCGTCGAGGCGCAAGCGGGCGTCTTTCGGATCGACTCTAATTTCGCCGTCGCGATCGGCGGCAAGATCGCCGAAGACGACGCCGACCGACTCGAGCGCGCCGCCACGCGCTTCCTCCGGCGGCTCGACGGAAGGACGGGGCTCTTCCTCCCGCAACCGAGCGTCCGAAAGGAAACCGCGCCCGAGAACGCCGCGATGGTCGTCGAAGTCAATCGGCGCGAGAAGACCGCGCTCGGTATGGACGAATCCTATAAAATCGAGATTACGCCCGGTCGCGTCCGACTCGTCGCCAAAACGGATATCGGCGCCATCCGCGGGTTCGAGACGATCCTGCAACTCCTCGACGCCGACGACGAGGGCTACTTCTTCCCCGCCGTCGGCGTTAAGGACGCGCCCCGATTCGAGTGGCGCGGATTGATGATCGACGTCTGCCGACACTGGATGCCGATGGAAGTGATCTTGCGGAACATCGACGCGATGGCCGCCGCGAAGCTCAACACGCTCCACCTGCACTTGAGCGAGGATCAGGGCTTCCGCGTCGAGAGTAAGATTTATCCGAAGCTGCACGAGCTCGGCTCCGACGGGAACTACTTTTCGCAAGAGCAACTCCGACGGATCGTCCGATACGCCGACGACCGCGGCGTGCGCGTCTATCCCGAGTTCGACGTCCCCGGGCACGCCACCGCGTGGCTCGTCGGCTATCCCGAGCTGGCGACGTCCGACGGTCCCTTCGAGATCGAGCGAGAGTGGGGCATCCACGAACCGACGATGGATCCAACGAAAGAGTACGTGTACGAGTTCCTCGACAACTTCTTCGGCGAGATGGCGCCGATCTTCCCCGACGAGTATTTCCACATCGGCGGCGACGAAGTGAAGAGCGACCGGTGGGACGCAAGCGAGCGCGTGCAAACGTTTATGCGCGACAACGAGATCGAGGACGTCCACGAGTTACAGGCGTATTTCAACAAGCGCGTCCTCGATATTCTCGAAAAGCACGGCAAAACGATGGTCGGGTGGGACGAGATTTTACACCCCGACGTGCCGACCGACGCGGTCATCCACTCGTGGCGCGGTAAGGAGTCCGTCGCGAAAGCCGCGCGCGAGGGCTACTTTGTCATCCTCTCGAACGGCTACTATATCGATCTCATCCACTCCGCCGAACAGCATTATCTGAACGACCCGCTACCGAAGGATATCGCGTTGACCGACGCCGAGAAGAAGAACGTGCTCGGGGGCGAGGCGACGAGCTGGGCGGAGTTGGTGACGCCCGAGACCGTCGATAGCCGCATTTGGCCCCGCACCGCCGTCATCGCCGAACGCCTCTGGTCGCCGCAAGAGGTGGACGACGTCCCCGATATGTATCGGCGGATGTACATCTTCTCCCGGCAAATCGAGGAGCTGGGCGTTACGCACATCCGGAACTACGAAATGATGTTGCGCCGGCTTACCGGGGGCGCGCCGATAGAGCCGCTGAAAACGCTGGTGGACGTAATCCAACCCGTCCCGGGTTATAAACGCCACTTCCAAGGCGTTAAGTATTACCAATACAGCCCCTACACGCGCGCCGTTGACGCCGCCCGTCCCGAGTCGAGAACGGCGCGGGAGTTCGAGCTTATGGTGGACGAATACGTCGCCGGCCACTACGACCATATGTTCGCGCTGAAGGCGCAATTGGAACGCTGGCGCGACAACCGCGAGCGTCTCGCGCCGACTATGGCGACGTCCCCGATCATCCGCGAGCTGACGCCCCACAGCGAGAACCTCCACGATCTCGCCAAGAAGGGGCTCGACGCGATCGAGTATTTCCATAACAACGAAACGCCGAGCGGCGAGTGGGCGGACGAAACCACCGCGCTCGTGAAGCTCGCGCAGAAGCCCGCCGGGCAAACCAATCTCGTCGTCGTCGCCGCAATCGCGAAACTGACGAACGCGGCGCTCGAGCAATAAAAGCGACGTGGATCACATTGAGCCGACGGGCGGTTGTTTCTCAATCGCCCGTTTACTAATTTCCGAAGGAGTTGGATTTTTACGCCGCTCCGTTATCGATAACACTACGTCGGACGGCTATGGGAGCGCCTCTATGGGTGGCGCGCACATTCATAAGTAACAGTAGAGGAAGCGATGAAAAGATTGTTTCAAGCGTTCGTATTCTTGGCGCTCGCGTCGTGGTTCGCTATGCCGAGTTTCGCGCAAACCGATTTGACGGTCGGTTTTATCCACCGCTCGCCCGAGTATAATTGGGTGTGGGATTCGCCCAACCCCGAAACCGAAGGGTGGCCCTCGGTCGGCGAGGCGATCTCGTGGGACGCGTGCGTAAAGAACTACGGAGCGACCGCGCTTACGGACGTCGCCTATGCGTGGGCGGTTAACGGACAAATCGTGGAAACGGGAACCGTCGATATTCCGGCCGACGACACCGTGTACGTTCACTATCATACGACGTGGTCGTTCGACCGCGACACGCTTATGTTCGTCGTGGATTCAGACGACGCGGTGAGCGAGGAAGAAGAAGAAAACAACGTCTTGACCACCTACACCGACGCGATCACGGTCGGTTTCTGGGTCGAGCAAACGGTGTACGACTATTTCCACGATCACCAACACGAGCTTGCGGGCGTCCACTCCAACTCGTGGGAGGATTGGGCGCAACGCCACGTGGCGCGCTGGAACGATATGCTCCGCGACGCGAAGAACTTCGCCGGCTCCGACTATGACATAACGCCGAACGGCTGCCTGGATCGTATCCGATTGGACGCCATCCACGTCGTGCCCGACGACGCGCTCCCGATCGGCGGCGGCTCCTATCCCGGCAACTATCCGGACAGAAGCGACTCGACCGTCGATTTGATGTGGGGCTTTCCCGTCGATCTCGTCGATAACGGTTTTTACAATCGCACAACCGAAGTGAGCGACAATAATCCCTTCTACTTCGAGGGTTCGCTCTTCCACGAGCTCGGGCATGCCCGCTACTTGATCGACATCTACGGCTTCAACGTTCACGATAAAATCGAGTGGGGCAACATCCAGATTATGGAAGACGGCGCGAACATTGTGGGCACCTCCTATATGCCGCTCTTGGCGCCGTGGTACGACGCCGTGCACCACCAAACCATTAAGGGCTTGATGGGCGGCGACTATACCTACGTGGACGAGTACTCCGCCGGCGCGCTTAATCTCATCGCGGGTAATCGCGCCACGAAAGGCGCGTGGAACTCCCCCGGCAACATCGGCGAGTTTATGCAAGACTTGCCCGACGAGAACATTCTGACGCTTATCGACTCCGAGGGGGATCCGATCCCCGGCGCCTCGGTCGAGGTCTATCAATCCAAAGGCAAGACGGGCGATTGGTACGGAAAATCCTACGTGGACACGCCCGACCTTACGTTCACCGCCGACGCCGAGGGCAACGTGGCGATGGGACGTTGTCCCTTCGCGATCGACGGTCACATCAGCCACACCTACGGCATCTCGGAAGGCGTCATTATCGTCCGCGTCGAGTTCGACGGGCGCGTCGAATACCATTTTATGGAGTCGATGTACTTCAATATGGAATATTGGTCCGGCAGAACCGACACGGGCTACTATCAAATCCAAACCGATTTCGTCGCCCGCTCGATCGTCTTCTCCAACCCCGAGAGCGGCGCCGCTTGGCTTCCCGACGTCCAAAAGACGATCACATGGGAGGCGCTGGGCGTCTCGTCTATCTCGCTCCATTTCTCGTCGGATAACGGCGCGAACTGGACGGAACTCGAATCGAGCTACGACGCCTCGCTCGAGAGCTATACGTGGACGACGCCGAACGTCGAATCCAACCAATGTAAGTTCCGCGCGATCGATTTATCCGACGGAACGACGGCGTTCGAGAGCGACGTTTTCTCAATCACCGCCTCGGGAGCCGCCACGCCGACGATCGACGGCGCCCTTACCATCGAACCCGAGTGGGGCGATCCGATCGGAATCAACACGACCGACACGTCGCTCTACGAGCCGGCGATTCGAGAGGTGTACGCCAAGGAAGGCGAGGACCACTATTATTTCGGCGTCCTCTTCCGTCGCACGGATTGCCGACTGAACACGACGCTCCTCTTCGACTATAAGACGGGAGGACCC
>WJMR01000103.1 GCA_014727845.1 Ignavibacteriales bacterium | reverse complement strand
GATTTCCTCGAAGGGCTTGTTCTGCTTGATCATCTTGCGGTAGATGCTGTAGAGGTGCTTCGGACGCCCCGCGATTTCGTAATTGAAACCGTACGGGTCGAGTCGCTTCTTAATCGGCGCGATGAAATTCTTGATGAACGTCTCGCGTTCCGGTCGCTTCGCGCTAATCTTCTTTCGGATTTCGTTGTAGGCGCGGCGGTTCAGCTCCTTGAAGGCGAGGTCCTCGAGCTCCCACTTAATCTTGCCGAGTCCGAACCGATTGGCGAGCGGCGAGTAGATGTCGAACGTCTCCTTCGCGATCCGCTTCCGCTTCTCGGGTTTGAGGAACTCGAGCTCGCGCATGTTGTGGAGTCGATCGGCGAACTTGACGATGATGACGCGCACGTCTTTCGTGATCGACATCAGCAGCTTGCGGTAGTTCTCCGCCTGGGAAACGGCGACGCCCTTAAAGAGCTCCTTGATCTTCGTCAAGCCGTCCACGATCACGGCGACGTCGTCGCCGAAGCGCTCGCGCACGTGATCGAGGTTGTACTCCTCGTTGTCCTCGACGACGTCGTGCAACAATCCGCACACGACGGACGTGTCGTCGAACGGAATCTCCTCGGCGAGGATTTTTGCGACGGCGTACGGGTGCGTGAAGTACGGCTCGCCCGAGGCGCGCTTATCGTTCTGATGCGCGATGGCGGCGAAGTCGTACGCCTTGCGGATTTTCTCCTCGTCGATCGACGGTAGTCGTTTCCGACACATGTCGATCAACTCGTCTTGCCGCGTTTTTTCCAACACCACGTTCATGTCGTTCCGTTCCGGCTCAAATTTGGACGTATGAGCATAGCTTACTTATTACGGATAAGACGGCAAACATGCAACGATTGTTCGCTAATCGTCGGAATTAATCCATTAGCTCGTCGCGGAGGTCGCGCATCCGTTCGAGGCGGTCGGCTTTCCGACGACGCGCCCACTCGGGGAGATCGCCGTCGGCGAGTAGTTCGTCGATCAACGCGATCGCCGCGCGGGGCTCGCCCAGTTCGGCGTGGTTCATCGCCTTTTTATGCGCGAGCGTCACGCGCACGGTCGGCGGTATCCGTCCTTCGGTTTCGAGGAAACTCGACGCGACGAGGTCGTACGCCTTGTTGGCGGCGCGTCGGTCGTAGTCCTCGAGGGCGCGCGCCTTCGCCCACAACAGGTCGCGGTTGAGCGGATACCGCGCGAGCCACCGATCGGCGAAGCGAACGGCTTTGCGGGAGTTCCCCTCGTCGATATAAATCCACGCCAACGCGTTGACGGCGACGAACGCGTGGTAACGCGTGGTCGGCGCCGCGCGCTCCAACCGTCGGAGCGCCTCGTCGGTTCGATCCTCCGCGAACGGCGACCACGATCCGACCTTCGCGCTTATCCAATAGTCGTACACCCCGACGGCGACTTGCGCCTCGGCGTTGGTCGGATCGCGTTCGAGACAGCGCTCGAAGTAGTCGAGCGTCTCGGACCCGTAGTCCGCGGCGTCGAGCCATCCTCCCGTCGTCGCGGCGAAATACGCGGCGTAGCCGTTGACGAGCCCCGCCGCGTAGAGCCGCCACGGATCGCGCTCCTCGTCGTCCACGAGCTTATCGACGGCGAGCAGCGCGTTCGTCAGCAAGCGCCCGACGGAGCCGCGATCGATCTCGACGTCGAAATCCTCGGCGCGTCGCAACTCGACCGAGGCGAGAAGGCAGTCGCCGAACGGCAGGATCGGATACTCGGCGCGGAGCGTCTTATAGGCGCGCTCGGCGGCGGCGTAGTCGTGACGCATCGTCGCTTCGGCGCCGCGAACGAGCAACTCGTCCACGCGAGCGTCGGGATAGGATTGAGCGCTTCCCGTCGCCGAAGCGAGGAGCGACGTCGCTAATCCGAGGATGAGTGATCGCATATCCGAAATCCAAATCGGCTAAAGTAATAAAAAAAGCGACGACGCAGGAGAACGGTGACGTCGTCGCGTAAAAGTCGGGCGTTGTGTAGGAGAATCGCCGCCGGCCGCCAAAGGGCGTCCGACCGACGTCGTTCTCAGAGGAACGCGGCGCCCGACTCAATTTCCACTTGGTAAACAGAAATGTCTTTGCCTATTTTTTTCGAGTAGCGCTCTTTGACGAGCTCGATAAACTTCTCCGACGCGTCGCGCTTGACGAGGTTGATCGTGCAACCGCCGAAGCCGCCGCCCATCATCCGCGAGCCGATCGACAGACCGCTCCGCTCGGCGATCTCCACCAACGCGTCCAGCTCGGCGCAACTGACTTCATAATCGTCGCGCAACCCGCGATGCGTCTCGAACATCTTCTTGCCGAACGCCTCGACGTCGCCGCGCGCGAGATCGTCCGCGCCCGCCAACAACCGTTGATTTTCCTCGACGACGTAGCGGCACCGACGATAAACGGTCGGGTCGAGGTCGGCTTCATGATCCCGGAGGAACTCCGGCGAGACGTCGCGCAACGAATCAATCTTGTCGTCGAAATTCCGCAACGCCTCGACCCCCTCTTCGCACTGCGCGCGACGCGTGTTGTATTCGCTCGAAGCGAGCGAGTGCTTCACGCGCGTGTCGAGCAGGACGAGCGTAACGTCGTCGGATTCGAAGGGAACGTAATCGTATTCGAGCGTGCGGCAGTCGAGCTTCAGCGCGCTCCCCTTCTTCCCGAAGATGTTGATAAACTGGTCCATAATGCCGCATCGAACGCCGACAAATTCGTTCTCGGCGCGTTGCGCCATCTTCACCAGTTCGAGCTTGTCGTAACCCAACTCAAAGATCTCGTTCAGCGCGTGCGCGAACCCCGCCTCTAATGCGGCGGAGGAGGAAAGCCCCGCGCCGATCGGGATGTCGCCGCCGAAGACCGCGTTGAAGCCGCGCGGTACGGGGGCTTGTCGGGACATTTGATCCACCACGCCGATAACGTAGTTCGCCCAGCTTCTCGGCGCGCGCTCGAGTCTCTCGAGCGGAAAGTCGTAGCGACCGTTAACGTCCACCGCCGTGAGCGAGACCGTCTTGTCGTCGCGCGGCGCGATCGCGATATAGACCGCGCGATTGATCGCCGCGGGCATCACAAAGCCCTCGTTATAGTCGGTGTGTTCGCCTAATAAATTCACGCGTCCCGGCGAGCGAACGATTTTCGGCTCGCCGCCGTAGCGCTCGCGGAACGTCCGCTCGATTATCTCTCGTTTATTCGCTTGTCCCATCGTAATTATTCCGCGCCGTTTCCGAGCGCGGCTTTCCCTTCGTTAATAGAAAACGCCATTCGCCACGTCTTCGTCTCGCCCGGCTCGATCCATTCGCACTCGTCTGATTGCATCGCCTCGGCGAGCGAATCGGGTCTGCCGTTTGCCGGTTCGATAGCCGCCGTGCGATGTTTCACGCGGTCCGCCTCGACGGGCCAACCGCCGTAGCAGAGCCAGACGCCGACGTAGGGGGACGCCTCGACGTCGAACTCGACGCGCACGACTCGGTTCAAGCTCGGTAGAAACAACTCCGCCGCGCCCGTCCTCAATCGTTCCGTAAACACTTTCGCCGCCACGCCCGCCTCGGCGCCCGGCGCGATCGAATAATCCGCCGTCGAACCGTTCGTCGAGAGTCGGGGCCAGTCGCGCGTGTCGCCGTGTTCGCCGAGCGCGACGTCCGACGCCCAGTTGACGAGCACGCGGTCGGCTTCCTCGGGGAGACGAATTTCCGCGCCCTCTTCAATCTTCAGCAACGGATGCGCCGACCAGAGGAAAGGGAAGCGGTTGCCGCCGCCGTTCGTTAATCGGTAGTCGAACTCGACGCGCGCCCCCTCGAGTCGGACGCGTTTCTCCAATCGGTAATTCCACATTACGCCGTCGATCGCCAGTAGCGCCGCGTCGTTTTCCACCTTCGCTTCCCACGGTCGCGACCACACCTCGCCGTGGTCGGGGGCGTCCAGCTCCTCGCCGTTCAGCGTTAGTCGGCAGTCGGCGATGGTCGGGAAGCACTCGTCGAACCCGCTGACGTCGAACCGATCGAACGCGTCGCCGACGCGCGCGCGGCGATACTTGCCGTCCTCGCTCTGCGGCTCGAGCAGATACTGCGCCCCCGTCGCGAGCTCGGTCATCTCGATCATCTTCCCCCCCAACTCCGGTAAGAAGGAGACGCGCAACGCGTCGTTTTCCAGCGTAAGCTTCCTGAAACCCTCGTGGGTCGTCTCTCGTATCACGACGCTCATATCGTCCCTCCTTCGTTTCGCACCAGCGGCGCGGCTTGGGCGTATCGCTCGCCGTCGATCTCGACGACGACGTCCTCCCAATCCTCGACGCGAGTCAATCGCTCGACGCCGCCATCTATTATTAGTATAGTCTCTTCGTATTTCGCGCCCGCCGCGGTCGGGTTGAACGCGAATGGTTGACGGTCGCCGAACGTTTCCGCGCAATCGGGCGTAAGGATATACTCTCGGTCGTCGTAGCCGATCGCGCCGCCTTGGTGGTGGTTGCGCCACTCTCCCTCGAAGCCCGCGTCGGCGTACCACGTTTTGCATCGCTCGAACACGTCGCTCGCCTTCGCGCCCGCTCGCGCCGCGTGTTGGAACGCCGCGTTGACGCGCGCGAGCCGTTCGTAGGCGTCGCGAAGTTCGTCGGGCATCTCGCCGAAATGGACCAAGCGCGTCACGGCGACGGGCATACCGCGGCTCTCGGCGACGACGTTGATCATCGCGTATCGTTTTAGCTCGGCGCCGCCCGCGAGCGCGTGGCGGTATTTGTAAATCCGCTCGTCCGCGCCAATCAACAGCACGGTCGGGAGCATACCGCGTTTCCTCAATTCTCGCGCCGTCAATGCCTCGATCTCGTACTCGTTCATCCCGGGGCGGATCGTTCGGCAGACGCTCGAGACGGCGTCGGTCGCTCGGAAGGCGATCTTTCGATAGCGGTCGATCTCCTCGTCGGTAAACCGATAGCGGAGCCGCTTAAAATCTTCGTGAAGCGTAACTGTTCCCGGAAAAGGCGCGTCGGAGGCGATTCTTCCGCCGCCCGTTTCGGCGAGCGCTCGCGCGGGCGCGTCGGCGTCGAACCAGCGATAGATCGCCGCCCGATAACCGAACGCGCCGAGCGACTCGTCCATCAAACGATCGACCTCGCTTTGGGAGCAGACGAGGAACCGCCCGCCGCCTTTCCGATAGAGGATCGACGCGGCGCCGACGTCCTTGTTCAACACGATTTGGTTGTTCGCCATGCCGCCCGTCGCCCAGAAGACGTTCCGTGTTTCCGTTAACAGAACGCCGTCAAGCTTCCGCTCTTCGAGGAAGGCGTCGAGTCGTCGCTCCTTTTCGGCGATCTCGTTCTTTGCGGCGTCGAGATCGAGCCGGAGATCGTCCGCGCGGAATATGGCGTCGGCGGTCAAAACGGGTAGCCGTTGTCTTTGGTGTCGTAAGGGCATCCGCACGATTTGCGGAAGACGAGCTCGCCTTCGAGTATGATCGCCTCGGGTTTTTCGTCCTCGTTTTCGACGTGGGCGACGAGTTTCTCGGCGGCGCGCTTGCCGACTTCGTAGGGTCGTTGATCGACGGTGGTGAGAGGCGTCGGGGTTAAGCTCGAACGGATATCGTTGGAGAATCCGACGACGGCAAGGTCCTCGGGGATGCGCAGACCTCGCTCGGCGATCGCCTTCATCGCGCCGAAGGCGGCGGGATCGTTGACGGCGACGACGGCGCGGGGTCGTCGGTCGTCGGGCAAATCGAGCAATCGCTTCATCGCCTCGTAGCCGCCGCGTTCGTGGAACCCCGACTCGACGACCGAATCCTCGCCCGCCTCGCACTCGTTGGCGCGCAAGGCGTCGAGATAGCCCGCCCGCCGGTCGCGACCGATCGAGACGCGCTCGGGGCCGCCGAGGTGGGCGATCCGACGATAGCCGTGTTCTTTGATTAGGTGTTCCGTCATCTTAAAGGCGTTGCCTTTGTCGTTAACCGACACGCAGCTGTATCCGAGATCGAACACGCAACGGTCGAAAAAGACGATTTCCACGCCCGCCTCGACGGCTTGGCGATAGATTTCGTGATCGACGCTCCGCTCGGCGACGGAGATGAGAATCCCGTCCACCCGCTTGCCGACGAGGGTTCGGACGGCGTTCTCCTCGCGTTTCTCGTCCTCGGCGGAGTGCGTGAGCATAATTTGGTAATCGCGCTCGGTCGCCGCCTCCTCAACGCCGCGAATGGCGTCGGGGAAAAACGAGTGGGCGATCTCCGGCGCCACGACGCCGAGCGTCCGCGTCTTCCGGACGACCATGCTCTTGGCGACGTGATCGGGGAAGTATCCCATCCGCCGCGCCGTCTCGACGACGCGCTCGCGGGTTCCCTCTTCAACGTAGCGACTGTTGTTAAGCGCGCGCGAGACGGTCATCATCGAGACGCCGAGCTCCTCGGCGACCATCTTCATCGTAATCCGTTTGCCTTGTTTGCGCGCCATGCCGCTCTCACCGGTCCAAGCGATATAAGTCGATCAACACGCGCGCGATAATCGCGTCCCATACGTAATTCGGCGGGGAGTCTTGCGCGTCGTAGTCGGGACTGAACGACTCCCAAAAATTGTGGTTCTTCGCCAGCTGCGTCGTTACGACGCGGAGCATCTTCTCGCCAAGCTCGCGGGCGGCGTCCTTGTATCCATAGAGCAGAAGCCCTTGGAAGACCATATAATCCCAGAGCAACCAGACGGGACCGTTCCACTTGCAGCACTGCTCCACGAACGCGCCGTACCACGGGTCGTCGGCGGCGAGCGTGGGAACGCCGTTTTTCCGCCAGAAGACGTCGGGATCGAGGAGGGTTTTCATCAGCTTCTCGGCGCGGTCTTTCGGCGCCGCCTCCGCCCAGAGCGTGAGGAAGGCGATGATCTCGCGGCGCTTGAGGTCCTTGCCTTTGTGGACGAACGTGTGGTCGTCGCGATCGACGTGATAATAGAACTCGCTCTCCTCGTCCCACATCGTGTCGTTGATTAACGTCGTCAAGCGTTCGGCGTCGGCGCGGTGGCGTTCGGCGGCGTCGGATTTCCCGAGCTCGTCCGCCATAGCCGCAAGCGAGCGCATTTCCTTAACGACCATCAGCGAAAGGTCGAGGCACTCGAGCTTGTCGGATATGTCGAGCTCGCCTTTATCGAGACGGCGTTCCTCGGTTACTTGGAAAACGGCGTTGAACCAATCCCGCACGTTCTCGATGATGCCGTAGGGTCCCCACTCGTAAAGCCCGTCTTGATCGACGTCGCGATTGATCTTCAGCCACTCGACGTATTTATCGCCCGCCTCGTACGCCTCGGCGAGGAACTCGCGATCCTTCGCGATTTGGTAAATCTCCCAATTAATCCACGAGAAAAACGGCGCGGAGGTCGTCGGTTTCCCCTCGTGCGGATACGTCTGCGCGCCTCGCGGACCGTGACGATAGGCGATCAATCCGTCCTCGCCCTGCTGCTCGATAAAGACGCGCTGCGAGTCCATCGCGGATTTCGCGTCCATATGCGCGTAGGCGAGCATCGTCAAACTCTCGTGGAGCACCTGATGCCCGTGCCCCCAACCCCAAATCGGGTTGCGGCTAAAGACGTAGTAATTGAATTTCGTCTCCCCTTCCGGCGGCAGCATGCAACCGCGCGCGAGGTTGAAGGCGCTCAGATAGACTTGCCGCTCCTCCTCCGTTCTGAAATTCAGGCGCGGGACGCTCGCGAAGCGCTTCTCGTTTTCCTCGACGTAGG
>WJMR01000013.1 GCA_014727845.1 Ignavibacteriales bacterium | reverse complement strand
GCCGGGCACGCCTTCCAGCAGAATATGACCGTTCGCCAGCAAGCCGATCAACAGCCGATCGACCATATCCTTTTGGCCGACGATGACCTTCGAGATTTCCTGCCGGATAAGATCGACAAACGCGCTCTCGTCTCTGATCTTCGCGTTGAGTGCGGTAATATCCACCGTGCCGTCCTCTAATTTTTTGTTGGGAGTCGTTTTTCCTAATGAATTGAGACGCGTAAAAATAGAAAAGGTTGCGCGGTTATGAAAATTGCCGCCTCCTATTTCGCGTCGAGCAATCTCCGAAGGGTGTTTTGGATAATCCGCTTTCGGACGACGGGATGCGCGCCGTCGGTTCCGCGCGCGAACGTCTCGTCCGCGCCGGGCAAGGCGTAGAAGGCGATCTCGCCCTCGCCGTGCTTGACGAAGAAGCCCGCCGCGCCGACGTTCGGATCGTGATCCCGCCCAAAGCCGATAACGACGTCCGCCTCGCATTCGAGTAACACGCCGTCGGCGCCGGTCGTCGGGGCTTGGTAATAGCTTCCCGCCGCGCCCGGCGGCAATCCTTCCAACGCTTCATGTCGCCTCGTAAAGTACCAACTTCCCATCCACGAAGAGCGCGAGCCGCCCACGCGTCCGCGATACTCGATCGCGCCGAATTCCGCCAACGACCTCGCGTAGCCGTCCGTCGAGCCGGGTCCGCCCGCCAAGACGACAAGCGGCGTTCCTTCCGAGACGCGACGTAAGAGCGCCTCGTCGAGGTTGCTCTCCTCCCGGTGCGACGTCCAGACCACGCCGTCCTTATCGACGTAGTCGTTTGGGCTGCCGCAATTGATCGCTCGGATTTCCTCGCCCGCCTCGACCTTGATCGCGCTGAATTTCGCGTTATCGACGCGTTGGCGCGGGGAGTGGACGACGATCTCGCCGCTCGCGGGAACCTCGATCTCGAACGTCCGCTCGACGGCTTTATTCATCCCGCCCGCTTCGCCGAACACGTCAAAGTCTTTGAGAACGACCTCGCCGTTGATCGCCGCGTCGAAGAGGCGCATGTTCGGTTCGTTCGACGCGATCTCGGCGAAGAGGAGCGTAACGCGCGCCGTCTCGCCCGAGGGGAGTCCCGTGAATCGGAACGCCATGTTGCGGTCGTTTCCCCAACTCTCGGTCGTGAAAAGTTCGGGCGCGTCGGTGTTCTCGATCGGCGTCGAGGGATCGATAAAGCCGCGGTTGCCGTAGAGCGCCTTGTTCGTCGCGAGGACGAGATCGTAGGCGCGGGACGCGTCGTATCGCTCCGCCGAGACGCCGGGCAATTCGTCGAGCGCGGCGATAAAATCGTCCTCTCGGCTCAACACGCCGACCGACGCGGGTTTCGCGGGGGCGATGTTAGTATCCACGCAATAGACGCGTTCCTCGGCGACGACGTCCTCGCGTCCGACGAGCGCGAAGCGGAGAACATACTCGCCCGCCGTCGCGAGTTCCGCGGGGACGAGACCTTTCGCAATCGGATAGACGAAACGGTTCGGCTCGCGCGGTTCGATCTCGAACTCGCCCGCGTCTTCCTCGACGCCGTTTGGATCGACGATCGTCAAACGCGCGCGCGTCGGGTGGTCTTCGCGCGTCTCGTTAAGGAGGAACAGGTCGATCGAGGGACGCTCGCCTATTTCATACACGAGCGAGTCGGTCTTGACGACGGGCCGCAACTTTGCGAGGCGGGCGGCGATCAACTCGGGATCCGCCTTGAAGTTCCGTTGATTATCCAGCAAGCCCGAGTGGTTCTCGATCGCCGTCGATTCCCAGCCGCTGATGACGAGGTAGTCGTTCGCTTCGGCGAGTCGCGCCGTCTCGATCACGCGCCCCCAAAAGTCGTAACACTTCGCTCCGATCTCTTGGAAGAGTCGGCTCGTCTCGGGGTAGTCGTCGCGGAACCCCCGTCGATCGAGGAAGTCGTCGTAGGCGCGGAGGAGCGTTTCGTGCTCGGTCTTGTCGTAGCTCTTCCCGTCGTTGGCGTTCACGCGAGCGACGATCTCGGCGTGGTCGTCGGGAACGGCGGCGCCGAGCATCTCGCCCCACACGACGATCTCTCGGCGGTTGTCGGAGTGGTGCGTCAGGTCGTCGGGCGCGCGATACATCTCGTCGCGCCACACGCCCGGACCGCCGACGGTGTGTTGGTCGAACAATCCCGAGAAGCCCGTCCCGTCGTCGTAATAGACGCGGTCGTCGTAGGGCCGCGTCCACACTTGGTTCGTCGGGGGCACGCCGGATTTTAGGATCGCGACGCGGCTCGGGTCCTCTTCGTGGATACGACGCATCAATCGGAAGACGCGCGGGTTGCGGAGGTCGGGGTTGATCTCGTTCTGGACGCAGTACATCACAAGCGAGGGGTGGCTTCGGTGGTCGCGGATCGCGCGGAGGATCTTCTCCTCCATATACCGTTCGGCGAACGAACGGGGGTCGCCGCCCGCGCCGGAGTCGTCGATTTCCGAATCGGGGGAATCGGCGTAGAGCGAGAACTCCTCGCCGAGCGCGGTGACGCCGCCGCCCGGCTCCATCCATCGCATCACGCCGAGGCGGTCGCTCGCGACGAGCGGCTCGGTTTTGGCGACGTTCCGATGAAACTGAATCGCGTTCATGTTGAAGCGCTTCGCCGCCGCCGTCTCCTTCTCGGCGAGCTCGGGGCGTGGAAAGATTCCGTTGTATCCCCAGAAGCCCCAGGAGATCGCCGAGACGACGCGCGTCCGTTCGCCGTTGAGCGTCAAGCGCGCGTTCTTCCCGACGTCCTCGACGTCGAAGTGGCGAAAGCCGAACTCGACGACGCGTTCGTCGCGGAAGCGCCCATCGCCGTCGCGTTCCGCGGCGGTCGCCGTCGCGCGGAGTCGGTAGAGCCGAGGGGACTCGGGCGACCACGGTATCGCGTCGGAGAGTTGGAGTGTTTGGACGCGCTCGATGCGCTCGTTTGGTTCGAGCTTAAAGCTTTGGTTCTCGCCGACGAGAAGGGCGTCGTCCCGATCGGGATCGAGGATCTCGAAGCGGAGCGTTCCCTCCGTCTCCCGATTGCCCGTGTTTATCAACGTTGTTCGCGCGTCGATCGCGCCGGGGCGGGGGAGGTTCGCCGCCCATGCGTCCTCAAAATGTACGGGGTCGCGCGCGACGATCTCGACGCCGTCGTCCAATCCGCCGAAGCCATGGCTCGTGTGGAAGCGCTTCTCGCCCCATGCGAGGAGCTTTGTGTCGAGCCAGTCGAAGCGTCCGCCGGGATTGGTGATCCGCACGGCGAGCATGGTTTCCTCGCCCGGGCGCGCCGCCTTGGTCGCGTCGCATTCATAGGACGTTTCCCCGACGAGATGGTAGCCGACGAGCGTTCCGTTGAGATAAATTTCAGCGCGGAGCCGAGCGGATCGTAATCTAATATATATACGTTTGCCCGCGAATTCCTCGGGGAGGGTCGTCTTCCGATAAAACCAACTCACGCCGTAGTAGGCGCCGTTCTTAAACGTCTTGTCCTCGAGCTCGAAGTAGTACTCGTCGCGGTAGTCGCGGAATCCTTGCTCGCCCCAGTGATGTTCTTCGACGGTCGTCGGAAGCGAGACGGAAACGCCCGCGTCGTCGGCGAGGGCGGACCATCCTCCCGTCGGCGGATTGACGGGGAGGTCGGCGAGATCGAATTCGCCGGGGAGATGAATGTCGTCGTCGCGCCATTCGGCGTCGGGGTCGAGCAGGAGTCGCCATCCCGAGGCGGGGAGTCGCATAGTCGTGTCCGATTATAATGATTAAAAAAAAGGCGCGGGGATACCGCGCCGCAAAGATAACGAATCTTGGATTACTTGACGAGCGCCGCCTTGCGAGCGAGCGCGCGATTTCCAAACGCGAGCCGATAGACGTACACGCCGGACGGGAGATCGTCGGCGACGAACTCGACCGCGTGCGCGCCAGCCGGAAGACGCGCCTCGACGAGCGTCGCGACCTTTTCGCCAAGCGCGTTATAGACGACGAGTGTCGCGAAACCCGCCTCGGGTAAGGTGAAATCAACGGTCGTCGTCGGGTTGAACGGGTTGGGATAGTTTTGCCCGAGGGAGAATATCGCCGGCGCCTCCGACGACGCGCGCCCGACGCTCGTGTACGCGCCGCGATAGAAATCAAACACGCGTCCCATAACCGCCTCGCGATTTCCCGCGCCGACGATCGTCTCGAAAGGAAATCCGAAATACACCAGCTTGCCGATCGGGTCGTACGTATGGAACGTCCCTTCGTAGAAAATCGCCGCGCCGTTGCCGTTGCCGTACTCGAGGCATACCTGCGATCCCTCCGCGGCGCCGAGATAGTCGGGATAGTCCTCGATATAAAAGGCGTCGTCGTCGCCGAACGCAAACGAGAGTCCGTCGAAGAGCGTTCCGCTTACGCCGACGGCGTTATTGTCCGCGGCGTCGTCGCCTTGGTAATCGGCGTGGAGATAGTATCGGTAGAAATTCATATCGGTGTTCGCGCCCTTCTCCACGAGATCCCAACCGATCTCCGATCCGCTCAGGAAGAAATATCCGCCCTCGTTGAGGAACTCGCGGACTTGCCGTTGCTCGTCTCCGTCGAGCGTTTCGTCGCTCGTGCTTTCGTCGCCGCAGAGCCAGACGACGTACTCGTAGTCGTTCAACTCGACCGTTCCGTCGATCACCCGTCGGTTGTCGCAACTGGCGACGTCGATCGAGTCGGGGAGGGCTTCGGCGTGCGCGACGACGAATGGATGCGACGCCTTTCCCCAACCGCCGACGCGGTCGTAGCCGTCCACGATCAGCGCCTCGTTATCGCTTCCTCGGAAGCAATAGACGTCCGAGGTGTCGGCGGTTTTGTCTTGAAATTTGTTGACGACCGCGAACGAGACGATCTCGTCGCTCGGCAAGTCGCCCGGCGTGAACGCGACGGCGCTCGAGTCGGGATCGAGCTCGGCGTACTCGAAGAAGCCCGCGCCCGTGTCGGCGAGGAAGATCGTCCGATCGATCGGTCCTTGCGTGAGGTTGTTGTTCCACTCGACGAGGAGCGAGCCGTCGGATTCGGGAACGATTTCGCGCAGCGTCGCCGCGGGGGGTATTCCCTCGACGGCGCGGATCGCCGCGTCGTTAACCGCCGCGCGCGTCGCGGTGACCGACTTGGAGTCGTCGGGATACACGCGGTTGGTGAGGAAAACGACGAACAGGTCGCGCGTCGGGTCGTGCCAAGCGCATGTGCCCGTGTAGCCCGTGTGTCCGAACGCGTCGGCGCCCATCAGCGAGCCCGCCGACGAGCTTCCCCAAACGTTCGTGCCCCATCCGAACGCGCGATAGGTGGAGGCGTCGTATTGCTCGACGAACGGGGGTATCGTGCTCGATTTGAACAGACGATCGCCGTCGTATTCGCCGCCGTTGAGGAGGAGTTGAGAGATCTTCGCCAAGTCGGGCGCGGTCGAAAAGAGACCCGCGTTGCCCGAGAGTCCGTCCAGCCCCGCCGCGAGCGGGTCATGCACGGATCCTTGCAACGTCCTCGCCGTCGGCATGCATTCCGCCGCAAGTGAATCGGGCGGCGTGAACATCGTCCGCGTCATCCCAAGCCGATCCGTGATTGCGTGCCGATAATACGCCCACATCGGCATACCCGAGACCGACTCGACGACCTTCATCAGCGTCACGAAGTTGAGACAACTATACACCGTTTGCGACCCCGTCGGATAGGAGAGGGAGAGCGCGTAGATCGCGTCGATAATATCCTCGGGCGACTGGCTCGGCGAGGGGGAGTAGTACGCTCGCAAACCGCCGTTGTGGAGCAAAAGGTTTCGCACCTTCACGTTCCCCTTGCCGTTCTGTCCGAAGTCGGGAAGGTAGGTCGCGACGTTTTCCTCGACGTCGATTAACCCCGAATCGACGAGCGACATCACGCACGTCGTCGTCGCGTACACTTTGGTGAGCGAGGCGAGATCGAAAATGCTTTCGAGGTTCGTCGCCGGGGATCCCGCGTCGTAGGTCTGTCGTCCGTACGCCCGTTGGTAGTAGATCGAATCCGACGATCCGATTACCACCGTCGCGCCCGGCGTTATTTCCGAGGCGATTGCGTTTTCGATTACGTAATCCACCCCGGCGAATTGTTGCGCGCGCGCGATTCCCAACGCCAACGCCGCCGCGAGCGCCGCGTATTTTACAAACGTCATAGCCGTACCCTTTCACTTTCCCGTAATAAAACAATAGTAGCCATTTCATACGTCGTCCGCAAACCGAGCGGACGTCTCCCGAGCGGAACCTTTTGCCCTCGCTTGTCCGTTATAGGAAAAAGCATACTTCTGAAATAAGCAAATGGAATAAATGCGAGTCATACTATCAACGCTCATCGTCTTGGCGCTCGCCTCGGGAGCGCGGTCGCAACCCGAGCGCGTCGGACACGTCGAGGTCGAGGCGTTCGCGGAAGTCGAGAGCGTCCAACCCGGAACGCCCTTCCGCGCGGCGGTGCGAATGACGACCGACGACCGGTGGCACGTTTACTGGAAGAACGCGGGGGACGCGGGCTTGCCGCCGACGTTCGAGTGGCGGACGCCCGACGGGTTCGAGGTCGGCGACGTCGCGTGGGAAACGCCCGAGAAGATCATCGTCGGGGGATTGGCGAACTACGGCTACGAGGGCGAGGTACTATATATAGTGGAGGTTCATCCGCCGGCGGAGCTGAACGCCGCGACGATCGAGTTGGAAGTGGAGGCCGACTGGCTCGTTTGTAAAGAGGAATGCATTCCGGGCGAGGCGACGCTCGCCTTGACGCTACCCGTAGCGGAGAGGACGCCCTCGATCGACGAGGGGCGTCGCGACGCCTTCGCGAGAGCCGACGCCGCGCGACCCGAAACGGCGCACGGTTGGCGCGCTCGCGCGTTCGATCTCGATTCGCTCGCCGCCTTCTTTCTCTTTCCGCCGGCGGCGTTCGAGGATGAGGTTACGGACGCCGTGTACTTTCCCGAGCAAGAGGGCGTCTTTAAAAACGCCGCCCCGCAACCGTTCCGGAGCGCTAAAGACGGCTATCGACTCGACGTACCCTACGACGCGATGAAGTACGACGACCCCGACACGCTAACGGGCGTGGTCGTTCTCGAAGGCGCCGACGGCGCGGAGCGCTCGTTGCGAATCGTCGCGGCGGTCGATACGTCCTCGAAAGACTTCGCCCGCGTCGATCGGTTGGACGCGGCGAGCGACGCCGCCGAGACGGGCGTGTGGTTGGCGATCGCCTTCGCGTTCCTTGGCGGAATTATCTTGAACTTGATGCCCTGCGTTTTGCCCGTTATATCCCTGAAGATCATGGGATTTGTGCGGCAAGCGGGCGAGGAGCGTCGGAAGATCGTCGCGCACGGCGGCGCGTTCACGGCGGGCGTGGTCGTTTCCTTCTGGGCGTTGGCGGGCGCGTTGCTCT
>WJMR01000012.1 GCA_014727845.1 Ignavibacteriales bacterium | reverse complement strand
CCTCTGGTAATCGCGCTCGTCAACAACAACGGCGGCTCGATCTTCCGACATTTACCGATCGCCGACGGCGACCCGGAGCTTTTCCGACGCCGATTTCTCGCGCCGCGCGATCTCGATTTCCGGAAAATCACGGAAGCGTTCGGCGCCGAGTGGCGGGGAGTTGAGACGCGAGAGGCGTTCCAAAAAGAAATCGCGGCGGGCTTCGGGCGGAGCGGTCCGACGGTGTTGGAAATTAAAACCGACGGGGAACGCTCGAAACGGGAGCGCGAGACGATATGGGCGGCGGCGAGAGATCGGCTCGCGGGCGGCTAATAGCGATAGAGGAAAATCTCGCTCTTGTAAAAATCGTCGGCGCGGTCGGTCCGAACGGGCGCGCGGTCGCGGATAGCGAACGTCACCGTCGCAACGAGCGCGCGGGGAGGCAACTCCTCGGAGAACTTCTCGGCGAGCGCGGTCATCGTCTTTCCGCGAAGATAGCAGAAGACGGCGGCGGCGTTCGCCAAGGAGAGGTCGAAGAAATCGGCGCGGAAGAGCGCGAGGTTCTCGATCGGCGCGACGCGATTGACCAGCCGCGACCAGAGGAACGGCGCCAAGGAAATCTCGACGCCGACGACGTCGCGTTCGGGGAAGCGTTTCGCCAACGCCCGCGCGGCGCCGCCCCATCCCGACCCGAGTTCGTAGATCGCCCCGTCGGGAAGCGGCTCGCGCGAGAGCGACTCGATAGCCCGACGAGAGGCGCGCCTCGGCGCGGGGGTGGGCGGAGAGCCGCTCCGAAGCGAGTAGTAAACGATCGAGAGGAGCGCGAATATGCCGACGGCGAGCGCCGCCGTCGAAAGATGGTCGATCGCGGTCATCGGCGGGTTTGTTTTTGTGATTGAATTGTGCAATAGTAAGGAAAACAGAGAGAGTAGAAAAGATGACGAACGAACTCGACAAAAAGAAACGCGCCGACGCCAAGGCGCCGATTCTCGACGCGATCAAACATCGGTGGTCGCCCCGCGCGTTTGCGGACGTGGCGATCGAGGAGGAGCGGCTCGACGCGATTTTTGAGGCGGCGCGGTGGGCGGCGTCCTCATACAACGAACAGCCGTGGCGCTTCGGCGTGGCGCGGAAGCGGGAAGAAGAAGCGTTCGCTCGAGCGCTCGACTCTCTGGTGGAGTTCAATCGGCAATGGGCGGCGAGCGCCGACACGCTCGTCGTTACGTTCGCTAAAAAGACGTTTAGCCACAACGATAAGCCGAATCGCCACGCGTGGCACGACGTCGGAGCGGCGACGGCGCACCTTATGCTGCAGGCGCGAGACTTGGGCGTTTACTCCCACGCGATGGCCGGCTTCGACGCCGCGAAGGCGGAGGCGGCGTTCGGCGCGTCGGACGAATACGAGGCGGTCGCCGTCCTGGCGCTCGGCTATCTCGGCGATCCCGACGAATTGCCCGACGACTTGGCGAAACAAGAGCGCGCCGCGCGGACGCGAAAACCGTTGGCGGAACTCTTTTTCAAAATGGATCGATGAGTCGGCGGATGGGGCGGTTGCGAAAAAATAATCGCTTCCGTATATTTAGAAACTAAACGCGGCGCATTCGTCTAGTGGTTTAGGACGCTGGCCTCTCACGCCGGTAACACGGGTTCGAATCCCGTATGCGCTACCAAACCCCGCCGCTGCGGGGTTTTTTCATGCCTCGACGCCCATTAGGCGATAGACTTCCCGCACGTCGGTGCCGCCCCACGTTTCGTCGGTCAAGCCGTTGGTGACGTCCACGTTCACGAAGAGCCCGCGGTTCGTGGTCTTCGCGGCGAGGATCTTTTCGAGATAGTCTTTCATCCCCAAAAACTTCACGTCGCGATTGAACCCGACGCGGCAGGCGGTGACGATCTTTCCGCCGAAGCGCTCGAAGATATCCTTATACGGCGCTTCGCTCGCGCCGAATTCCAGTCCTCGGAGGTCGCGTATCTTCTCCAAGCTCGCGAACTGATGCCCCCAATTCCCGCACGAGTGCATATAGATTCCGCCGAACTCCTCCGACATCATGTTGACGTAGGGAACGTGGAACTCTTCGTGCATCTCGGCGCTAATCATCACCATGTCGTCGTTCGCGATCGTGATCCCGAAGCCGTCCTCCATCCACGGTTGGAACATCGCGGGCACAAACTCGACGCCGCGATCGACGCAGATTTGTCGCTGCGCCCGCGCGAAATCGATCGTTAGCTCGGTGACTTTTTTCATCAAGCGTCGGACGCTTTCGGGGTCGATCATCATCGCGGTCATTAGGTCGTTATGTCCGGCTATCAAGCTCGCCGAGTCGAGCGGTCCCTGAATGTCCGTTAAGCGGATCGGGATCTCGCCGCCCGTTTGCTCGATGAAATACTCGGTGTAGTCGAGTATGCGACCCAGTTCGCCGTCGCGGACGCCGGGCGTCGGCGTACTCGCCGCCGCGTCCACTCCGCCCGGCAAATGTTTCGCGTTCGGAAAGTCCTCGTCCCACCAAATCACTTCGCAACCGAACGCGGAAGCCGGTCCGATAACGCCGAGCGAGGGGCACAAGGCGGGGACGTATTCCCCTCGGAGTTTTTTCTGCGACTCGATCTCGTCGAGCTGCGCTTGCAAATATTTTGCGGGATCGCGGAGGCGATCCTTGATCGAGTCGTCCCCTTTGTCGAAGATCGCGTTCTTCACGGGCGGACCGTTAATCACTTCCGGCCCGAGGTAGCCGATCACAAACGCGGGACGCTCGTCGTTTTCGAGCCGCCACATCTTTTTAAGGAAATCTTTTCGTGCGCTTACGTTCATCGTCTTATCGGATGGATTGCGCGAAACCCGCGCGGTACGCGGGCGTTCGCCGATTAATAACCGCCGTACTTCTCCGCCGCCGCCATCATCGCGTTGATGTTCTCGACGGGCGTTCCGGGCGGAATGTTGTTGCCGTCCTGCACAATGAAACCGCGGTAGTCCTTCAGTTTCTCAATGGCGACCTTCGTCTCCTCGAAGACGTCGTTCGGCGTTCCCGAGTGGACGGTCATCGGGTTGACGTTGCCGATAAGGACGACTTTTCCGCCGAGCGTCTGCCCGATGAAGTCGAGATCGACTTGGTAGCCGAAGCCCTGCAACTCGTCGATCCTTAAGTCGTCGCGGAAGATCGTCAGCAGGTGGTCGGATTTGCCGCACATATGCATGCTCGCGCGCCCGTCGAAGTG
>WJMR01000102.1 GCA_014727845.1 Ignavibacteriales bacterium | reverse complement strand
TCGATCGACGTCAAAGCGATTTAACCCGGCGAACGTCCCGACCAGCAACACGCCCGGCGCCTCCTCCTCGATCGCGTGCGCGTAGTTGTGGTTGATCGACGTCGGGTCGTCGGGGTCGTGAACGAACCGCTCGAACGTCTCCTCGTCGCGGTTGAAACGGTTGAGTCCGTGCAACGTGCCGATCCACAAATCGTCTCGGGAATCGATAAAGAGAGACATCACCTTGTCGTCGCTTAACGTCGTCGAGTCGTTCTGATCGTTGCGAAAAACGCGGAAGGACTTCCGCGCGGAATCCAAACGGACGAGCCCCCCGCCGTTTGTGCCGATCCAAAGAACGCCGTCGTCGCTTTCGACGATAGCGCGGGCGTGATTTGAGGAAAGGGAAGCGGGGTCTTCGGGATCGTGGAGGAAGCGCTCGAAGGTTTGTGTTTCGCGGTCGAAACGATTCAGGCCGCCGTTCGTGCCAATCCAGAGGTCGCCGCGTCCGTCTTCGTACACGTCGAAGACGCGATTGCCGAACAGACCGCGCGGGCGACGCGGGTCGGGCTTATAGACGACGAATCGATATCCGTCGTACCGGTTCAAGCCGTCGTTGGTGCCGAACCACATAAAGCCGCGGCTATCCTGATAAACGCAGAACGTGGAGTTCTCGGAGAGTCCGTCCTCGACGGAGATCCGCCGAAAGCGAGGAGAGTCGGGTTGCGCGTTGAGGAGAACGACCAACGCCGACGCCGCGAACAAGCATCGCGATAAATACGGCATAGCAACGGCGCGAAATTCGCGCGACTATTGAGCGATTAACCTAACGTCGCCTCAATATACAACGCGTTTTTCTCGTACGCATCAATCGCGATAACATTCGACTCCGCCGGCTCGCCGTCGATCGTCATTCGCGCGACGCCGCGCTCGACGCCGTTCGGGTTCTCGACGCGAAGTGTGAGCGTTACGCCTCGGAAAACGCGCGTCGCGGTAAAGCCGCGCCAGTCGCGGGGAATGTGAGGATCGATTGTTACGCCGTCGAAGGACGTCTTGAACCCGAGAATGCGATCGACGCCCGTCCGCAACATCCACACCGCCGAGCCGGTGAGCCACGAGTGGCTCGCTTGGTTCGCCGTCGGATGTTCGGGGGAAGTGACGTACTCCGAATAGACGTACGGCTCGATCTCGTATCGATCGACGTCCGACGAAGAGTTCGGCGGTAGCATCTTCTTATAAACGCTCCAACCCGTCTCGACGTCGCCCGCCTCCAACGCGGCGAGCGCGAACCATGCCGACGCGTGATTGAACACCGCGCCGTTCTCCTTCTTGCCGGGAACGCAACGGCTGATTAGCCCGACGTCGTCCTCGACCTTGCGAAACGCGGGGTCGCATATTTTCATGCCGTAGGGCGTCGTCAAACGCTCGACGCACGACTCGAGAGCGCGCTTGGCGCGGTCGGGGGGCGCAACGCCGGAAAGAACGGCGAAGGATTGCGCGTTCAGAAATAGTTGCCCTTGTTCGCGATTCTTTGAGCCGATCGATTCGCCGTCGTCCTTAAAAGCGCGGACGTACCAATCGCCGTCCCAACACTGCTTTTCAATCGTCGCGGCGAGACGGTCGTAGGCGTCGCGCATCCGAGCGAGCGACTCTTTGTCGCCGCGCTTCTCGAAAAGCGGGAACGATTTTCGCGTCACGTACGCCAGAAAGAACGCGCCCCACACGGTTTCGCCTTTCCCTTTAGGCCCCACGTAGTCGAGCGTGTCGTTCCAATCGCCCGTCATAATTTTCGGAAGTCCGCGTTCGGTCGTCGCGGAGTAGGCGAAGTCGAGCGCGCGGACGACGCGGTCGTACACCGACGACTCGCCCTCGTCGTGAAAGGGTACGCGCTCGTCTAGAACGGAGAAGTCGCCCGTTTCGTTGAGATACTCGACGACGCCGAAGGGAATCCACAAGGGCGTGTCGGAGTGATGGGTGCGTTCGCCATGGTCGATCATCTTGAAAAAGTTGTGGAGCGTCGAGCCGTCCGCGAATTGATAACGGAGCGCGTTGAGTATCCGCGCCCGCACGCGCTCGGGGCGGCTCATCACCACGCCAAGGATGTCTTGGAACTGATCGCGCATTCCCGTGCCGAAGAGCAACCCGCCATGGTAGTAGCCGGCGTTGCGCGCCATATCGAACGTGACGGCGGCTTGATAGTGATTCCACACGTTTATCATCGCGTCGAAGGCGGGATCGGGCGTCTCGCAACGAACGCGTCCGAGACGGTCGTCCCAATCGGCTTTCAGCGCGGCGAGCTTTGCGTCCAACGTCTCGACTTTCCGTAGCGCGCTCCAGTCAAGATCGGCGTAAGGGTCGGAGGAATCCTTCGACGCGACGCCGAGGATCGCCGCGAGATCCTTCTTCTCTTGTGGCGCGATAAGAAATTTCGTCTGTAGCGCGACGACGGGTTCTCCTGCGTCGATCTCCGTGTCGCCCATCACGCCGCGCTCGACCGCGATCGGATTTGCCTCCGACCGCCAGCGTCCGATGAACGCGTCCAGCGAGCCGTCGAAGCCCGTCGGCTTGTCGGTGAGCGTGAAGTATGCGACGTTCTCCCACGCGAGGTTGGATTGCGCGACGCTTGCCTTTTTATTGAGCACCCAATATCGGCGCGTCGCGACGATGGTATCGCGGGATCGGTCGTAGCGTATATCGCTAAAATGCTTGTCGTTCGCTTGGTTGATGAGATCGTTTAACGCGTTGCCCATCACCAACTCGGTGAAGGCGTACAGCTCGAACGATCTCGGCTTGTCGGTCAAGTTCTCGAGGGAGACGCGCCACACTTCCGCGTTGACGTCGAGCGGAACGAAATACGTTAACGTCGCGCGCACGCCGCGGCGCTCGGTCGTGATCTTCGTGTACCCTTGTCCGTGGCGGCATTCGTAGTGGTCGTAATCGAGATCGCCGGTCGGTTGCCAACTCAACGACCACCATTCGCCGCTCTCAACGTCTTTTAGAAGTACGTATCTACCGGGGCGATCCCATGGTAGGGCGTTGTATCGCATACGAGTCACGCGATTGTCGCGCGGACACGTAAGGAAGCTGAAGCCGCCGCCCGTGTGCGAAACGAGTCCCGCGTAGTCGTCGTTCCACATATAGTTGAACCACGGTCGGGGCGCGCGGGGATTAGAGATTACGTACTCGCGATAGTCGTCGCTGAATCGTCCGTATGCGTTGGATAGGTCGTTCACGTTCACCTTAAGCTCTCTTGAATCGTATTAGGTAGGTTTTGATCTTCTTCGGCGGCGCGTCGATGACGAGTTCGCGTTTGTTTTCGACCGACGCGGGGCGCTTCGCGATCTCCTCGATGGTCGTCTCCTCCGCCGATTCTATGGGGAAGCGAAACGTCGCCCGCCCGACGACGCGTTCGTTGGTCGGGTTGTACGCGCGCAACACGTACGCGTTTGGCTCGCCGTTCTCGGGTCGTTTCAGCGCGGAGAAGACGAAGTCGCGCGGTTGGAGATCGAGGAACGAGACGGGCGTTTGGATTTCGCCGCTCGTCGTTCCCAACTGCGCCGCGCGTATGGGGTTGTTATGCGCGAGCGCTTCGGCGTACGCTTCACCCTCGCGCCAATCGCCCCGATGCGGGTAAAACGCCATCCGGAACGAGCGCGAGCCGAGGCACTGCGACCCCTTTTCGTCGGCATAGTTCCGCGTGGAACTCGGCGCGACGACGTTTTCGAACCCGCGAAGGAGCGTGATCGCGACGGTTCGCTCGTCGTCGTCGAATGCTTCGTATTCCTTAAGCCCGTCCACGATAATCGCCGCACCTCGCTCGCCGTCGGAGAGATCGACGAAGTGGTGGAGCGGGTAGTCGTACATCGGTTGCTCGACCCAGCCGCTCGCGTCGATTCGTTCAATCGGTCTCGCGACGACGTCGAACTGCCCTTCTCCGTGCGAATGCTCGGCGGCGACGCCGGTCGGAAACAGAACGCGAAGTCGGTGACTTTCGGCGCGGTTCTCGACGTCGATCGAGAGGTCGAGGCGTTTCGCCCCCGCGCGGAGCGTCAGTCGCGTCGTTACGTCTATCGCGACTTGCTTGCCGCCTTTGCGTCGGCGTTCCTCCAAGTTTAGCGGAACGCGAATCCGATTATCCACGCGCACGGTCGCGGTCAACGCGCCGTTTGTCTCGACGACGAAGGTCGGCTTGGTTCGTCGCGTGGAGCGAATTGGTCCGATGGGCTTATGTAGCCACGCCGTACCCGCCTCGCCCTCGCTTTGGATTACGCCGAGTCGCTCGTAAGTCGCGCCCGTCGCTTTGTCCGTCACGTCGAACGTGCCGTTCGCTCGGACGACGACCATCAAGCGCTCGTTTTCCAGCGTCGTCGAGCCGTTCCTTTTGGCGGCGACGCTCTTCCTCTTGTCGGACGAGGGTTTTGCGGGATCGACGCGGTAGAGGCGCGCGCCGAAAGCGGGTAGGTTCTCGAGTTTCGCGGCGACGCGGTATCGTCGCATCGCGTAGAACTGCGGACGATTGAGGAGATTCTCGAGCACGGGGTCGGCGTTTTCGGCGCGGAGCATTTGCGTTTCGACGAGTTTCCCGTTTTCATCGCGGAGTTCGAGCGAGCCCTCGTCTTGCGCTCTTGGAACGTCGATCGTCGCCTCGATCGTTTCGTCGCGTCGGAACGCGTTTGGATTGATCGCCGCGAAAAAGATCGCGCGACTCGCGTCCTCCCCGTCGCGCAGAAGTCGTCTCGCGTCGAGGCGTTTGCAAATTTCTTGCGCCGCCGTCTCGAACGCGCCTTCGCAAATTTCGACGGCTTGCTTGTATCGGAATACGCCGTCCTCGTGCACGGAATCCAAGCTACATCCGCCAATCGAATCATGCGCGGAATTCTGTACGACGAGTTTCCAAGCGAGATCGAGGAGGCGGTTGTCGATATCGGCGCCGAGAAGTCCGGAAAAGATTTCGAACGGCTCGGCGTAGAACTGCAGTACGCGCTCGGCGTCGAAGTTCGTTTGCTTGAGCGGCATACGCGCCGATGTGGTGTAGCCGTAGAGGTTGCCGCTACGGTTGTCGTATTGCGCGCTCCGCCGTTCTCCCTCGACGACGGGGAGCCGGTCTCGATCCGCGGACTCGGAAACGAGTCGAGCGTATTCCTCAAGGTCGCCGTGTACGACGTTCAGCCCCGTCTTTTCTCGGATATCGGAGATGATGCGCGGCGTCAAATCGCTCGGGCCGCTCGAATCGTGTCCTTCCATCCAAAGGACGTGCGGCGTGGTGAAGTCGTCGGCTTGGTCTTCGACGATCTTCCGCGCTTGCGGTTCGACGCGGTCTTCGTGGTATTCATCGTTCGGCGCGAGCAAACCGTAGTCCTCGTCGCCTTGTCGCGCGTCGGCGAAGCGGAAGGGAGCGCCGCCTCTCGTCCACGCGCGCTCGACGTCGCCGAAATCTTCGCCGTGCGCGACGTGCCTATATATATAGAAGTAGAAATTGTAGCGGGGCATCGTCGAGAAGCGGGAGGCGAGCGTCAATTCGCCGTCGGCGCCGCGCCAGAGGAATTCGGCTTTGGGGCTGTCGAGCGAATTCACGCCGCGATAGAACATCACAAAGTCGATTCCGAATTCGCGATAGATTTGAGGCAGTTGCGAGATCTGCCCCCACGAAAACGGGGAGTAGCCGATCTTCGAGACGCGACCGTGTTCGCGACAGACTCGGTGGCCAAGTAGCAAATTGCGGACGAGATTCTCTCCGCCGACTTGAAACTCCTCGGGGAGGATATACCACGGTCCGACGAGGAGCCGTCTCTCGCGCACTCGTCGGTCGAATTCATCGCGGCGGTTCGGACGCGCTTCGAGGTAATCTTCGACGACGACGCTCTGGCTATCCAGATGAAAGGCGCGGTAGTCGGGGTTCTCGGCGAGTATGTCGAGAACGCGGTCGATCATCGCGACGAGTTGGCGCCGGTTGCGTTGGAACGGATACCGCCACTCCCGATCCCAATGGGTGTTCGAAATTACGTGGAATATTCTATCGGTCATATCATCAACGGTTAATGAAGCTTGGAAAGATACAAAACGCCGAGTCGCGAGTTAACTACCAATATAGGTAGCCGCGAAGTCGTTTGGTATAGGGGAGGACTTGACTAACTTACCGCGACCAATTCACTCTTGCGAATCCTCGACTCGACGAAAGGGCGACGATGGGGACGATCGACTACGCGATAATCTTCGTTTACTTGAGCGCGATGATCTTCGTCGGCGCGCTCTTCCAACGTAAGGCGTCGTCGGGAGTGGACGAGTACTTCCTCGGCGGCAAGAAGATTCCGTGGTGGGCGCTCGGCGCCTCGGGTATGTCGTCGAACTTCGACGTGAGCGGCACGATGATCAATACGGCGCTCGTGTACGCCCTCGGCGCGGCGGGGTTCTTCATCGAGATACGCGGCGGGATGGTGTTGACGATGGCGTTCTTCCTCGCGTTTATGGGGAAGTGGAACCGGCGCTCGCGCGCGATGACGATGGCCGAGTGGATGCGTCTTCGGTTCGGCGACGGGAAGGAGGGGAAGATCGCGCAACTCTTGTGCGCCGTCGCCGTGTTGCTGACGACCGTCGGCATCGTCGCCTATTTCGCCGTCGGCGGCGGAAAGTTCGTCGGCGAGTTTCTCGGCGTGCCCGCCTTGTTCGGGTTGCCCTCGCGCTTCTGGGCGGCGGCGTTAATGATCGCGCTCGCGATGATCTATACCGTGGCGAGCGGCTTGCGGGGCGTTGTGTGGACGGACGTCTTTCAAGGCGTTCTCATCTTCGCGACGATCGTCATCGTGTGCGGCATAGCGTTTGCGACCGTCGATCTCCCCGCCGCTTTCGACGTCTCCGTTCCCTTGCGCGACGGGGGCTATCGGGAAATCCAAACGACCGCCGCCGAGTGGACGGACCTCACGCCGTCTTGGACGCTGGACGTCCCCGAGGATTCCTCCTACGCGATCTACCATCTCTTCGGGCTGTCGATCCTATTCTACTTGATTAAGACGTTCGTCGAGGGCGCGGGCGGAACGGGCGGTTATATGGCGCAGCGTTTCTTCGCCGCGCGTAGCGACCGCGAGGCGGGTCTGATCTCGATGTTTTGGATATTCCTCCTCTCCTTCCGCTGGCCCTTCGTGGTCGCGATCGCGATGATGGCGATTATGATCGGGGTGGAGAGCGGCGCCGCCATCCAAGACCCCGAGGCGGCGTTACCCATCGTCGTGAACACCGTCGTTCCCGTCGGCTTGCGCGGTTTGCTCGTCGCGGGATTGACGGCGGCGGCGATGTCCACATTCGACTCGATCGTCAACTCGGGCGCCTCCTATTGGGTGCGGGACGTGTATCAGTCGTTCCTCAAGCCCGACGCGGACGAGCGGAGGTTGGTGCGTCAAAGCCGCGTTTCGTCGGTCGTCATCGTCGCCGTCGGGCTCGTCTCGACGTTGTGGATCGAGAGCGTGAACGAAATCTGGATGTGGTTAACGATGAGCATGGGCGCGGGTCTCGTTGTGCCCTTACTCGTGCGCTGGTATTGGGAACGGCTCAACGGCTACGGATTCGCGACGGGCGTCGCGGCGGGTATGGCGGCGGCGATCGGGCAGAAACTGTGGTACGCCGACGCGCCGGAATACGCGTCGTTCCTGCTTGCGGGCGGCGCCTCCTTCGCGGGGTGTCTCGTCGGTTCGGCGCTGACGGCGCGCACGCCGAGCGAAGTGATCGATAAATTCTACGCGATTACCCGCCCGTTCGGCGTATGGCGGGGCGCTCGGTCGAGAATCGGGGAGGAACGCGTCGCGCAAATAGCCGCCGAGAATCGTCGCGACCTTCTCTCGCTCGCCTTCGCGCTTCCGTGGCAGATAACGATTTTTATGGTGGGGATGGCGTTTATGCTCAAACGATGGGACTACTTCGCGGGACTCGGGGCGTTGTTCCTCGCCCTCTCCGCCGGGCTCTACTTCTTCTGGTATCGCCGGCTTTCCGACGAGTGATCCGCCCGAAAAAAAAGCGACACTCTCGCGCCGCCTTTGCGTTTCGGAATTTGTCGAGCGATTACTTAATCGTCCACTTAAAGTCGGCGTCCTCCGAGAGATCATAGTTCTGAAGATCGAAGCGATCCTCGTAGTAGGCGTAAGTGTAGTCGCCGAGATCGGAATCCCAATAGACGTCGGTTTGGGCGAAGAGGGTGGTGTATCCGAGCCCGATGTTGCTAAAGACGACGTAGTAGCCGGGGTTGGCGTATCCGACGTATTCGCCGTCGATGTAGAGATAGATAGTTTTGTCGGTCTTATTCTCCACGCGGATATCGGCGACTTTGGCGCCGGCGCCTCTCACGCTTTGGCGTTTGGCGACGAGTTCTTTCAGGGCGCCGGGCACCATCGCGGCGAGCATACGCGCGGTGTCGGGCTCGTCGCCCATCGACTCGCTCTCCCACACGGTCGCGCAGGCGGCGAGGGCGTCGGGGTTGTTCTGGTCGAGCGCTATCTTCGTCGCCTCGCGGAGGATTTGCTTACCCGTAATTTGCGCTTCGCGTCCCGTTGTCGTCTCCTCCATAAAGAGAATCATCGCGGCGGCGAGCAGGGTGCGCGCGTTGGCGAACGTCCGTCCGTCGTCGATCATCCCGCCGACTTCGTCGAGCGCCGTGTTGTCCGATCCGAGTTGGGCGCGGAAGTCCACCGTTCGTGGCGGAATAATCTTAACGAATTGGGGTCTATCGTTTACTTCGCTCGCCTCTTTCTGGGCGAGCGCGGGCGCGAACGCCGCCATCGAGAAAGCCAACGATAGCGTAATAATAAAAAGCTTATTCATTGTTCGATTCCTCCGTTATTCATAATGAGTGAGTGGTAAAAGAATTCCTTCCGCGGTCGTCGCTTCGGTTCCGAGATTCGCGGCGGTCGTC